>JAVKFU010000007.1 GCA_040223695.1 Deltaproteobacteria bacterium | reverse complement strand
TGGAGATGGTGATGCCCGGGGATAATGTGAATATGGACGTGGAGTTGATAGCGCCTGTGGCCCTTGAGGAGCAGCTTAGGTTTGCGATAAGGGAAGGGGGAAGAACAGTGGGCGCTGGTGTAGTTACTAAAATCGTGGAGTAAACCGTAACCATGGGAGACAATACATTAGTAATTGCTATGGCATGCAGTGATTGCAAGAGAAGAAATTATTCAACTACAAAAAATAAGCAAACTCATCGAGATAAGATCGAGCTGAAGAAGTATTGCAAGTGGTGCAGAAGTCATACTTTGCATAAAGAAACGAAGTAATGAATTGAGAAAAGATTTCTATAGGGCAGTAGCTCAATTAGGCAGAGCACTGGACTCCAAATCCAGCGGTTGGGGGTTCGATTCCCTCCTGCCCTGCACGTTGGAGTACACGCACAAGGATAAGCACAATGGATAAAATAGCAAATTTAAGCTCGGATACGGTTCAGTTTGCAAAGGATATAGAGAATGAGGCTAAACGTATAACCTGGCCATCTAGAAATGAGACGGTTAAGTCGACTTTGGCGGTAATTGTTATCTCGGCTATATTCGCGTCCTTTTTAGGACTTGTTGATTATATTTTTTCGATAGGTATCAAGTTCTTGCTGAGCTAAGAGATAAACGGAGACGAATATTCTTTATGGCTAAAAGATGGTACGTGGTTCATACCAATACGGGTTTTGAGGACAGAGTCAAGTCCTATATAGAAGAAAGGGCCAGAGCTGAGGGGTTAGAGGATCAGGTAGTCGAGGTTCTGGTGCCTACGGAGACAATAGTCGAGCCTGTGAAGGGAGGAAAAAAAAAGACTTCGGTCAGAAAATTTTTCCCAGGCTACATTTTGATAAAGATGGAGCTTAATGACGGCAGCTGGCACTTCATAAGAAATATTCCGAAGGTGATCGGATTCGTCGGTGGGAAGCTCAGGGATGGGCTGATAGATCCTGACTCGGTGCCTGATATAAACGAGCAGGAAGTTTTTAAGATAAAGAAACAGATAGAAGAGGGGACTTTAAAGCCCAAGCCGAAGGTCACTTTTGACAAGGGGGAAACAGTAAAGGTTATAGAAGGCCCTTTTGCGAATTTCTCGGGAGTAATTGAGGAAGTAAAGCCGGATAAGGCGAAAGTTCAGGTTCTTGTAACCATATTCGGCAGAACAACCCCCATAGAACTGGATTTTAATCAAGTGGAGAAGATATAGTATGAAAAAAATCGATGGATACATAAAATTATTGGTGGATGCCGGAAAAGCCACACCTTCGCCCCCCGTTGGTCCCGCGCTGGGACAGAGAGGCGTTAATATAATGGAGTTCTGTAAGGCTTTTAATGCGCAGACTCAAAAATTGGAAGGCCTTCTTCCCGTAACTGTAACGGTATATGCCGATAAATCTTTCTCTTTTGAGGTTAAATCCCCCCCTGTTTCCTATCTGCTCAAGAAGGCGGCGAAGGTGGAAAAGGGTTCCGGTGAGGTTCCGAGGGTAAAAGCGGGAAAGGTATCGAGAGTTAAAGTCGAGGAGATTGCGAAAACTAAAATGCCGGACTTGAATACGAATGATCTGGAAGCGGCTGTAAGGATCGTTTCAGGAACCGCAAGGAGCATGGGAATAGATATAGTCTGAGGATAAGTGATTGAATTTGTTCATAATAAAAAGCGGATAAAAAGGATTTATCAAGTTTTATGGAGGTTTAAAATGGCTAAAAAAGGTAAAAAATACACTGGAGTAAGGAAACTGGTTGATCCCAAAGCAAGCTACGTTCTTGATGACGCCATTAAACTTCTTGAAGAAACAAAGACGGCAAACTTTGATGAGACGGTGGAAGTAGCAGTTAAATTGGGAATTGATCCGAGACAGGCAAATCAACAGATAAGGACAGGAATGGTTCTGCCTCACGGCATTGGTAAAGATATCAGGGTTGCGGTTTTTGCCAAAGACGAGAAGCAGAAAGAAGCGAAGGACGCCGGCGCGGATCATGTCGGGCTCGACGATCTTGTGGATAAAATTATGAATGAGAACTGGCTTGAGTTTGATGTCTCAATTGCCACCCCGGATGTGATGGGCTCTGTTGCGAAATTGGGTAAAGTGCTGGGTCCCCGAGGCCTTATGCCGAGTCCCAAAGTCGGCACTGTGACTTTTGAGATCGAAAATGCCGTCAAGGAGGCTAAGGCGGGAAGAATTGAGGTTAAAAACGATAAAGGCGGAGTTGTCCACGCGCCTATTGGGAAGATTTCATTCGGGAGCGATAAGCTTAAAGACAATTTTCTTGTATTCATGGGATCTCTTGTAAAGATGAAACCACCCTCTTCCAAGGGAGCATTTATCAGAAAAATTACGGTTTCTAATACCATGGGACCGGGGATTAAAATTGATTTCGTTAACGTTCGTGAGGAATTAAAGGGGTTTCAGGTGGCGGCTTGATTCTCCGAGAAACGGAAGTAGCCGGATAAATGTCACAGACCCGGTTTATAACGCATAGATTATTTTGAAATTATGGATTTTTAAGGAGCAGGTCAATGTTAAGTAAAGCGGCTAAGAATGAGCTGGTTCAGGAATTTAACAATGTATTCAAAAGCGGTCCTTCGGTTCTGGTGGTTGAGTACAAGGGACTTACGGTCAATGAGCTCCAGGGACTGAGGGCGAATTTGAACAAAGCCGAGGCCGAACTCAAAGTCGTTAAGAATACGCTTCTAAAAATAGCAGCTAAGGATACGGACATTGAACAAATAACAGAACTTTTCGAGGGCCCCACGGCAGTCGCGATCTGCAAGAAAGACCCCACTGAGGTGGCAAAGGTATTTGTGGATTCGGCTAAGAAAATCCCTCTGCTAAAAATCAAGGGCGGGGTTGTGGACGGAAGCGTCCTGAATGAGACCGAGATTTCAGCACTTTCAAAGCTGCCGTCGAGAGAGGAAATGATAGCGCAGTTTATGGGACTTATATCTAGCCCCATGTCAAATTTCCTGGGCACGCTCGTTCAGCTTCAGACTCAGTTTTTGTACGCTTTGAACGCACTTAAGGAAAAAAAGGAAAAGGAAGAAAATTAAGTTTAAACCAAGACGTATTTCATTTAAGGAGGTTTTTTAATAATGGCTGACATCACGAAAACAGATGTTGTAACTTATCTTGAGAAAGCAAGCATGCTCGAGATCTCGGAGTTGATCAAGGAGATCGAAGATAAGTTTGATATAAAGGCCGCAGCCCCTCAAGTAGCCGTTGCCGCAGCGCCCGGAGCCGGTGCGGGCGGAGAAGCAGCTGCGGAGCAAGCGGAAAAAACCGATTTTACTGTGGTCCTGAAGGCCATAGGGGGCAATAAAATTCAAGTGATTAAGGCTGTCAGGGAAGTTACGTCTCTCGGTCTTAAAGAAGCGAAAGAGCTTGTCGAGGGCGCCCCCAAACCTGTTAAAGAAGGCGTGGAGAAGCAGGAAGCCGAGGATGTAAAGAAAAAGCTTGAAGAAGCCGGCGCAGAAGTAGAAATTAATTAAGTATTTGATGGAACAACGGTTATACTATAAAGTTTACCTGTTTAAAGTCGGTCGACTGATTTATATAACCGTATTTCCGGCTTTGTAACTATCATACTTATGTATCTTCTCTCAGATAGGTTGCCGAGTCTCCTAAAAGTAAATGCTTAATTAGGAATTAATGAGCCGTGTTGCGCCTATTGAACAGAGAATTTAGTCATGAAATTAATTGAGTAAGTATTATAAAACAAACACGGGGGGTAAGATAAGTTGAGTGTAGATGGTGTAGAATTTTATAAGTTCAGGAAGAGTTTTTCAAAATTACCGTCCGTCCTCGAAATACCTCATCTGCTCGAAGTTCAAGTCAAGTCCTACTATGACTTTCTTCAATCCGATACGAAACCAGAAGACCGGCAGGATGTAGGTCTGCATAATGCTTTTAAAACTGTATTTCCAATAGAAGATTACAACGAAAAGGCCTCGCTTGAGTATATAAGTTACAGATTTGACAGACCGAAATACGAAGCAGTCGAATGCAGGTTGAAGGGTTATACATACGTTGCGCCCCTTTACGTTACTTTTCGGCTGGTAATTTGGGATACCGAATCAGGTGAGGAACGTACGATAAGGGATGTAAAGGAACAGGAAGTCTATTTCGGCGAAATTCCTCTTATGACGCCTAACGGCTCATTCATAGTGAACGGGACGGAGAGGGTCATAGTGAATCAGCTTCATCGTTCTCCGGGCGTGTTCTTTGATCAGGTCAAGAATAAAGACTCGGCAGTAGGCAGGTCTTCTTTCTCTGCGAGAATTGTACCGCACGACGGCAGGTGGATTGATCTCGAATTCGACTCCAAAGACCTTCTTCATGTAAGAATAGATAGAAAGAAGAAGTTTCTTGTAAGCGTCCTGCTCAAAGCTCTCGGATACGATGAGAAGGAGATCATGCGTCATTTCTATCCTGTTGAGACTATCTATACGGACTCGGATGGAATGAGTAAAAGGGCCAACTACGACGTGCTGCCCTATCAAAGATCCACGGCGGACATCGCAGACCCGGAATCCGGAGATGTTCTGGTTAAGAAAGGCAGGAGATTCGTCAGAAATATCATCGAGAGACTCAAAAAAGCCGAGGTCGATATTATTCCTATTGATCCTCTCGAATTGATGGATAGGTTTGCCGCCGACGATATTGTGGATAAGAAAACCGGCGAGGTGATAGTCAACTTCAACGAACTGATTACTGAAGAAAAGATTCAACAGATAAAAGATAGTGAAATAAACGAGTTTAAGGTTTTCTACATCGATAATATCTCTGTTGTTGCCTCTCTCAGAAATACGATTCTGGCCGATAAGGTTAAAACCCGTGAGGATGCGATTACAGAAATCTACAAGAAATTCCGTCCGACGGACCCGCCTACTCTAAACGTGGCGGAGACTTTCTTCGATAATATGTTTTTTAATCCGGACACCTACAGACTGTCTCAGGTCGGACGACTGAAAATAAATTATAAGCTGAACCACGGTATCCCTGACGATTTTCCCACCCTTACGAAGGAGGACATACTGGGAACAGTAGGCTACCTCCTTGGATTGAGGGGAGGGAGGGGTACCACAGATGACATTGACCATCTCGGAAACAGAAGGGTGCGTACTGTCGGGGAGTTGATAGAAGACCGTTTCTATCACGGGCTCGAGAGGCTTGCGCGCTCTGTTAAGGAGAAGATGGGTTATCAGGCTGTTGAGAATCTGATGCCGAGCGAGCTACTTATTCCAAAAACCGTAATTGCGGTCGTAAAGGAGTTTTTCGCTACGGGTCAGCTTTCCCAGTTCATGGATCAGACGAATCCTCTTTCGGAGATTACTCACAAGAGAAGACTGAGCGCGCTTGGACCCGGTGGTCTTACTAGGGAAAGAGCGGGATTCGAGGTGAGAGACGTTCACTCCTCGCACTACGGGAGGATATGCCCGATCGAGACGCCCGAGGGCCCGAACATCGGTCTTATCTCCAGTCTGAGCACATACGGTAAGATTAACGATTTCGGATTTATTCAAACCCCTTACAGGGTTGTTAAAGGCGCCAGGGTAACTGATGAGATTGTCTATATGAATGCTCTGGCGGAAGAAAAATACATTATTGCCCAGGCAAACGCGCCGCTCGACAATAAGGGCAATTTTACATCGGAATTCATTTCTGCAAGACACGGCGGGGAATTTATGATGGTGGAGCGGGAAAAGGTGGAGCTGATGGACGTTTCACCCTCACAACTCGTTTCGGTATCCGCCTCCCTGATACCGTTTCTTGAGCACGATGATGCAAACCGGGCTCTCATGGGATCGAACATGCAACGGCAGGCCGTACCGCTTATTCGTGCAAGCGCTCCCATAGTAGGCACGGGTTTTGAAAGCACCGTGGCCAAGGACTCCGGAGTCGCGGTCATTGCCAAGAGGGACGGAATCGCCGAATATGTGGATTCCTCGAGAATAGTGGTGAGCGCCACGGGCGAGGACTCGGATGTCGATGCCGGCGTCGATATGTACAACATGCTCAAGTTTCAGAAATCGAACCAGAGCACATGCTGGAATCAAAAGCCGATTGTTAAAAAAGGCGATATTATAAAAGCCGGACAGGTCATTGCCGACGGCCCGTCGACTGATTTCGGCGAGCTGGCTCTGGGCCAGAACGTGCTTGTGGCATTTATGCCCTGGGGTGGATATAACTTTGAAGACGCTATTCTCATGAGCGAAAACCTGGCCAAGGAAGACAGGTTTACCTCTATACACATAGAGGAAGTCGAATGTATTGCGCGAGAGACGAAACTGGGACGCGAAGAGATAACGAGAGATATTCCTAACGTAAGCGAAGATACACTCAGAAATCTGGATGAAAGCGGGATAATAAGAGTAGGCGCTGAAGTTAAGCCCGGGGACATAATTGTAGGGAAGATTTCCCCCAAAGGAGAAACACAGCTTTCACCCGAGGAGCGACTGCTGAGAGCTATATTCGGAGATAAGGCGGGTGACGTAAAGGATACTTCTCTAAGGGCGTCTCCCGGGGTTTACGGCACCGTAATCGATGTGAAAATGCTTATATCCAGAGTCGTCGATAAGGACGAAAGGGCTAAAAGCATTGAGGATTTTGAAGTAACTCGTCTCAAGCAGGACTGGGAAGATGAGGTAAAGATATTAAAAGATGACGCCTTTGAGCGTATTAGGTCCATGGTGATCGGTAAAACAGCTTCTGCCAAACTCACGGTATCCCGAAAAACGGTTCTCAAAAAGGGAGACAAAATATCCGAGGAAGCTCTCAAAACCATACCCTTTGAAAAGTTTGCAGATATCAGCGTAGAAAAAGGAGACCAGATAGAATCCGAAATCAAGCGCATAATCGAAAGGACGCTTGAGCAGATAGACCTAACTAATGTCGTTTATGATCAAAGAATCTCCAAACTAACCAAGCCGGATGAACTTCCTCCGGGCGTACTCAAGGTTGTGAAAGTAAACATCGCGGTCAAGAGGAAGCTGCAAGTGGGAGACAAGATGGCCGGAAGACACGGCAACAAAGGTGTCATTTCGAAGATCCTTGCCGAGGAGGATATGCCTTACCTTCCGGACGGTACCCCAGTGGATATGATTCTAAATCCGCTCGGCGTTCCTTCGCGAATGAACGTCGGACAGGTGCTTGAAACTCACCTCGGGTGGGGCGCAAAGGAGCTCGGGAATCAGATAAATGAAATAATGGAGCGGGAATTTAGCCCCGAGGCCCTGCGCAAGAAACTAAAAGACATATATAAATCTTCGGAAACTGCCAAGATTATTGATAAAATGAAGGAGCAGGACGTGCTCGACGTTGCCAGAAAGCTGAGTAGAGGTATTCCGGTAAAGTCTCCTGTATTTGACGGCGCTTCCGAGGAAGAAATAAAAACGGTGTTGAGAGAGACAGGGCTGCCCGAAGACGGTAAAACGATTCTGTTTGACGGTCAGACGGGTGAGCCATTCGACCAGAAAGTGACGGTAGGCGTAATGTATATGCTTAAACTGCACCACCTGGTTGAAGAAAAGATTCATGCCAGAGCTATAGGTCCTTATTCGCTGGTTACGCAGCAACCCCTGGGCGGTAAGGCCCATTTCGGAGGCCAGCGACTCGGAGAGATGGAAGTCTGGGCGCTTGAGGCCTACGGAGCGTCTTATACCCTTCAGGAATTCCTTACGGTGAAGTCTGATGACGTAATCGGAAGGACGAGAATATTTGATTCGATCGTAAAGGGCGATATGAATTTCGAGCCCGGACTGCCGGAGTCATTTAAGGTGCTGCAAAAGGAGCTCCAGGCGCTTTCACTGGACATCGATCTTCTCGAAGAGGAAGAAGTGGAAAGTGAATAAATAAAGAATAGGGAGGGAGATAAACGTGGACGTAGATACCCTTTTTGAAAAACCTAAAAATCCTTCGGAGTACTCGGCCGTTAAGATTTCGATAGCTTCTCCCGAAAAGATCAAGGAATGGTCTTTCGGAGAAGTAAGAAAGCCCGAGACAATAAACTACAGAACTTTCAAACCGGAAAGGAGCGGACTCTTCTGCGCGAAGATTTTCGGACCCGTAAAGGATTACGAATGCACATGCGGGAAATATAAGAGATTAAAGCACAGAGGTATCACCTGTGAAAAATGCGGGGTAGAAGTTATCTCATCCAAGGTCAGAAGGGAGAGGATGGCTCATATAGAGCTCTCATCCCCGGTGGCCCATATATGGTTTCTAAGAAGCATACCCTCGCGTATCGGGATGCTCCTGGATATGACGCTCAAGGATCTGGAAAAAGTGCTCTACTACGAATCCTACGTGGTACTGGATCCCGGGGGCACGCCGCTTAAATTTGCGGAAGTGCTGAGCGAAGACAAGTACAGAAAGGCAGTAGAGGAATACGGACACAGCTTCAGAGTGGGAATGGGTGCTGAGACAGTAAGAGAGATGCTCAAGAAGATCGACCTTGTTGAGCTTTCGGAGCAGCTGCGCCATGAAATGAAAAATACATCCTCTCCCATAAAGAGGGCAAGGATAGCTAAAAGACTTAGAATTTGTGAAGCGTTCAGGAAGTCCAAGAACCGTCCTGAATGGATGATCCTTACAAGGATCCCTGTTCTTCCGCCTGATTTGAGGCCGCTTGTTCCGCTTGACGGCGGGAGGTTCGCTACGTCGGATTTAAACGACCTTTACAGGCGTGTAATTAACAGAAACAACCGTCTTAAAAAATTACTTGAATTAGGCGCACCCGACATCATTGTCAGAAATGAAAAGAGGATGCTTCAGGAATCGGTGGACGCTCTGCTTGAGAACGGGCGCAGGGGAAGGCCGGTTCTGGGTCACAACCACAGACCTCTTAAGAGTCTGAGTGACATAATAAAGGGGAAGCAGGGAAGATTCAGACAGAACCTGCTCGGGAAAAGGGTGGATTACTCCGGGCGTTCGGTTATCACGGTAGGCCCGGAGCTCAAGCTCCATCAATGCGGTATACCCAAGCAGATGGGTCTCGAGCTTTTCAGGCCTTTTATCTATCAAAAGCTGGAAAAATGGGGGGCCGCGGCAACAATAAAAATCGCCAAGAAGCTGGTGGAGCAGGAAGCCCCGATCGTTTGGGACGCTCTGGACGAAGTTATTAAAGAGCACCCGGTTCTGCTTAACCGTGCTCCCACACTTCACCGCTTGAGCATACAGGCGTTCGAGCCGATTCTGATCGAAGATAAGGCGATACAAATACACCCGCTCGTCTGTCCTGCATACAACGCGGACTTTGACGGCGACCAGATGGCTGTGCACGTGCCTCTTTCCATCGAAGCCCAGACCGAATGCAGAGCGCTCGTTATGTCGACCAATAACATCTTGTCCCCTGCGCACGGAAAACCTATAATTCTTCCCACCCAGGACATCGTACTCGGCATCTACTATATGACAAGGGACATGGCTGTGGATAAAGGGGACGGAAAGATATTCTCATGCATCGAAGAGGTGCAGATAGCGTATGATTCCGGTGAAATCGGTCTGCACGCAAAAATAAGAGTGCGCATCAATGATAAGGTATATGAGACAACGGCGGGCAGGGTAATACTATACGAAATAATGCCCAGGGACATTCCTTTCGAGCTTGTCAACAGGGTAATGACGAAAAGGGCTATCGAAGAGCTGGTCGATACGTGCTTCAGAGTTGCAGGAGGCAAGAGCACGGTTATTCTTGCCGACAGGATGAGAACACTGGGGTTTAAGTACTCGACCAGAGCGGGAATTTCCATATCAATAGACGATATGAGCATCCCGGAGAAGAAGAAAGATCTTCTTCAAAAAGCCCAGGACGAGGTAGTCAAGGTTCAGAATCAGTACTCTCAGGGTCTTATTACTGACGGTGAAAGATATAACAAGGTCATCGACATCTGGGCGCGAACGAGTGACGACGTAGCCCAGGAAATGATGAAAGATATTTCCTTTGAGGAAATGCTTAACGACAAAGGCGAACTGAAAAAGGGTACAAGCTCCAATCCTATATATATGATGATCGATTCCGGCGCGCGCGGCAGTCAGACACAGGTTCGTCAGTTGGCAGGAATGAGAGGCCTTATGGCCAAGCCTTCCGGTGAGATCATTGAGACGCCGATCACGTCTAATTTCCGTGAGGGCCTTACCGTTCTGCAGTACTTCATCTCAACTCACGGCGCGAGAAAAGGTTTGGCGGATACGGCGCTTAAGACCGCAAACGCTGGTTATCTGACAAGAAGGCTCATCGACGTGGCGCAGGACGTAATGATTAAGGAATTCGACTGCGGCACGGTTGAGGGTATTACTGTGAGCGATCTTGTCGAAGGGGGCGAGATAATCGAGAGAGTAGGGGAGAGGGTGCTCGGAAGGGTTACTCTGGATGACATTACCGACCCTGTAAGCGGTGAGATTATAGTAAGAGAGAACGAGGAAATAGACGAGCAGTCCGCTTCCAAAATAGACGAGGCGGGAAGTATTACAGAAGTGAGAATAAGATCGGTTCTTACGTGCGAAACACGGATAGGCGTCTGCGTATGCTGTTACGGAAGGAATCTGGCTACCGGCAAGCTCGTGAACATAGGAGAGGCTGTAGGCATTATTGCCGCCCAGTCGATCGGCGAGCCGGGTACGCAGCTGACTATGAGAACCTTCCATATCGGCGGCGCCGCCAGCCAGAGGGCCGCAGAAAGCACACTTGAATCAACCCATGAGGGAACGGTCAAATTCAGCACCGTCAGAACTGTAAAGAGCAAAGACGGCAGTCTTGTTGTCATAAACCGTACCGGTATTTTAATTATTATGGATGATAAGGGGTACGAGAGAGAGCGCTATCCGCTTGCTCTTGGAGCGAAGCTGAAAATAGAGGAAGGCGAGAAGATTAAGGAAGGGCAGTTGCTGGCGGAATGGGATCCGTACACCACACCGTTTATTTCGGAATTCGACGGCACTGTCGGCTTTGTCGATCTTGAGCAGGGTATTACCCTTAAGGAACAGGTTGACGAAGTTACGGGTATTTATAAAAAGGTTGTTATTGAATCCAAAAATCTGGACGTTCATCCCGGTCTGGTGATAAAAACGAAAGAGGGGAAAGGTATCCAGTACTCGCTTCCGATCGGCGCGATTATTGAAGTCAATGAAGGCGACAAGGTAGGTGCCGGGGACATAGTTGCCAAGATCGCGAGGGCGACCTCTAAAACAAAGGACATCACGGGCGGTCTTCCGAGGGTTGCGGAACTCTTTGAGGCAAGGATGCCGAAGGACCCCGCGGTCGTTACCGAAATCGACGGTATCGTGAGCTATGGTAAGGATGTCAAGGGTAAAAGAAGGGTTGTCGTAACCCCTGAGGTCGGGGAACCCAAAGAGTACCTGGTTCCGAGGGGTAAGCATGTCCTGGTTAGAGAAGGGGAGCAGGTAACCTCCGGCGACCAGCTTGTTGACGGCTCCGTCAACCCCCATGACATACTTCGAATCCGTGGGGAGCGTGCGCTCACCCGCTACCTGGTGGACGAAATCCAGGAAGTATACAGACTTCAGGGTGTAAAGATAAACGATAAGCACATAGAGGCCATTGTGAGACAGATGCTCAAGCGTGTCAGGATTAAGGACCCTGGCGACACAATACTCCTTGTGGGAGAAGCGGTGGAGAAGCACATATTCTTCGAGGAGAACGAAAGGGTTGTTGCTCAGGGAGGAAGACCGGCGTCAGCTGAGCCTCTCCTGCTCGGTATTACAAGGGCGTCTCTCAGCACCGACAGCTGGCTTTCCGCGGCATCATTCCAGGAGACGACCAGAGTACTTACCGAAGCCGCATGCGAGGGCAAAGCGGACAATCTGAGAGGCCTTAAAGAAAACGTCATCATGGGAAGACTCATACCGGCGGGAACGGGACTACCTATATACCGGAACATTGACGTAGAGGTTCCGGTGCTCGAAGTTCCGGTTCCGGCAGCAGCCTCTGTTGACGAAGAATAAACACAGCAAATAAATCCGGGGGCCGAACACTGATAATTATCAACGGCCCCACGGACCCTTAAAATTTATTTCATATAATTCATAATGCCGCAAGATAGTGGAACCCAGATGGACAAGGTTTACGATCCAAAAAAGGTTGAGGAAAAGTGGTATGCGGACTGGATCGAAAAGGGTTATTACAGGTCGTCTCATAACGAGCAAAAACCGCCTTTTTCCATCGTGATACCTCCGCCCAATGTGACCGGATCGCTTCATATCGGTCACGCGCTAAACAATACCCTCCAGGATATTCTTATCCGCTATAAACGCATGAAGGGATTTGATCCCATGTGGGTTCCGGGCACCGACCATGCCGGAATCGCGACACAGATGATGGTCGAACGGGAGCTCGAGAAAGAAGGCCTGTCCAGGGTTCGAATGGGGAGGGAATCTTTTGTAGAGCGTGTATGGAAATGGAAAGAAGAGTCGGGAGATACCATCAGCAATCAGCTCCGCCGTCTGGGGGCGCTTCCCGACTGGGACCACGAGCGTTTCACAATGGACGAGGGACTATCCAATGCCGTGAGAAAGGTCTTCGTCGATCTCTACAATGAAAAACTGATTTATAAGGACAAGAGGCTCGTTAACTGGGACCCCAAGCTGTGCACGGCGATTTCCGACCTGGAAGTAGAGCAGCGGGAAGTTACGGGGAATCTGTGGCATTTCAAATACCCGGTTGAGGGAACCGAAAACGAATTCATAACGGTCGCGACGACGAGACCCGAAACGATGCTCGGTGATACCGCGGTCGCCGTACACCCGGAAGACGGGCGCTACAAGCACCTCGTCGGCAGGAACGCGGTTCTTCCTCTTGTCGGGCGGCCTATTCCCATCATTGCGGATGAGTACAGCGACCCTGAGAAGGGAACCGGGGCCGTGAAGATTACGCCCGCCCACGACTTCAACGACTTCGAGGTCGGGAAAAGACACGGCCTTCATATGATTAATATATTCGACCAAACCGCTCACCTCAACGAACAGGCTCCCGAGAAATACCGCGGGCTTGAGCGTTTTGAGGCGAGAAAGCGCATCATAGAGGATATGGACGCGCTGGGTCTGATGGATAAAATAGAGAACACAGCTCATACGGTTCCTTACGGCGATAGGTCCGGAGTCGTAATCGAGCCCTGGCTTACGGATCAGTGGTATGTCGATGCAGGGAAGCTCGCCGCCCCGGCTATAGAGGCTGTAGAGAAGGGCCGCATCAAATTCGTTCCCAAATACTGGGAGAGCACCTACTATGAGTGGCTCAGGAACATAGAGCCCTGGTGTATATCCAGGCAGCTTTGGTGGGGGCATCGGATACCGGCCTGGTACGGGCCTGACGGCGAGATATTCGTTTCTATGACCGAGGACGGGGCTTATGAAGACGCGAGGAAGCATTACGGCCGTCAGGATGTCGAGCTCAACCGCGATCCGGACGTGCTCGACACTTGGTTTTCTTCCGCTCTGTGGCCGTTTTCCACTCTCGGGTGGCCCGAGCAAACACCGGAATTAAAAAAATACTATCCGACCGGCGTACTGATTACGGGTTTCGATAT
The DNA here is from genome assembly GCA_040223695.1 of Deltaproteobacteria bacterium. Taxonomy (NCBI): domain Bacteria; kingdom Pseudomonadati; phylum Myxococcota; class Myxococcia; species Deltaproteobacteria bacterium. Next base: position 154,597 of record JAVKFU010000007.1, on the reverse strand, counting down.
TATCTTTTTCTGGGTCGCGCGCATGATAATGCAGGGACTCAAATTTATGGGGGGAGTTCCGTTCAGAGATGTCTACATTCACGGGCTTATCAGGGATGAGAGCGGGCGGAAGATGAGCAAGACCACGGGGAACGTCATTGACCCGCTTGACGTAATCGAGGAGAACGGGGCTGACGCTCTCAGGTTCAGCCTCACGGCTCTGGCCACTCAGGGCAGGGATATAAAGCTCTCGATGTCCGTAATACAGGGCTACAGGAACTTCATAAACAAGATATGGAACGCGTCCCGCTTTCTCATTATGAATCTGGAGGATTACGACCCTGACCTGAACGTAGAGGATGAAAGGCTCACGACTTACGATAAGTGGATAATCACAAAGCTGAATCATACCGTAAAGGAAGTAGAGATTTCTTTAGAAGGATATGAGTTCGACAAGGCCGCAAACGCCGTTTACAAGTTCTTCTGGTCTGAGTACTGCGACTGGTACATAGAATCCGTGAAGCCGGCTCTTTACGGAGGCGATGAGAATCAAAAACAGAATACTAAGAGCGTTCTCGTTCACGTGCTCAAGACTGCCCTCCAGCTTCTTCATCCCATGGCGCCTTTTGTAACGGAGGAGCTTTATCAAAGGCTCCGCGGCTTCGGCGTAGAGTTAAACGCCGTCGATGGAGGAGTAGCGGAAAGCATACTGTTAAGCTCGTTTCCCCGGTGTGAAGAGGCGCAGATATTCAAAGACGCGCATGACGAGGTCGAATTTCTAAAGGAAATAGTTGTTGGTATCAGAAACCTGAGGTCCGTAATTGGTCTTCACCCTTCGGAGAAGGTGAACATACTGCTCCTTCCCGAAAACGTAAAAGCGCGTAAACAAATCGAGGACAACAGAGGATTTATACTCAACCTCGCTACCCTCTCGGGTCTTCAGGTTGCGGATGGGGAAAAGCCCGAAAAGGCAATCGCTCAGGTGGTTCCCGGAGTCGAGATTTTCCTTCCCGTCGAGGGTCTGATCGATGTTGAAAAAGAGACTGAGAGGGTAAAAAAAGAGATCGGAAAGATATCCAAAGACCTCGACCGCACTGAGAAGAAGCTCGCTAACTCCGACTTCCTGAGCCGCGCCCCCGAAGAGGTCATCGAAAAGGAGCGAGAGAAATTCGAGGAGCTTTCCTTCCAGAGAAAGAAGATGGAAGAAGTGCTAAATAAGCTGAACGAACTCAGATAAGCCTTTCCTGTTTATATAAAATCCTTCCTAATTCAGCCTTAGCGAAGTCCGATACCCTTTTGTTAATCTTATTGAATTGAGTACGTTATCCTTGAAGCTGAGGAGATATGGGATAAGTTGGGTTATAAATAGTTCCGCATTACGTCGAGGAAAAGTATTGAATAATAATACTGAGAAAATAATTGATGAAGTGATAGAGGCTCATGGGGGCATCGACCGATGGAAATCACTTGTAGCGGTAGAAGCGGTGATATCTGCTTCGGGATTTTTATTCACCGCAAAACGAAGGCCCGCTCAGAGCGGCGTCAGAGTGCGCGCATTTCGTGACGAGCCGCGATTTATCGCATGTGACTTTCCCGAACCAGGGCATCGGAGTGAGCTAATAGGGGATAAAGAGGTGAGAATTCTTGATTCCCGGGGTAATGTAATAGCCTCGCGCATAAACCCGAGAGCCGCATTCAAGAGTCTGAGGAGTACTTTCTATTGGGATGATCTGGATTTTATTTATTTCGGAGGTTATGCAGAGTGGAATTATCTCCTCACGCCCTTTATTTTTCTCCGGGATGGGTTTAAGTTCAAAGTGCTTGAGCCGATTGCTGGAATACCCGACTCGTGGTTAACGCTGGAAGTCACTTTCCCGGACGATTTGCCTACTCACTGTAAAAGGCAGATATTCTATTTCGATGAAAAAAGACTTTTACGACGTCTCGATTACACAGCCGAGGTAGTGGGCAGCTGGGCGAAGGGTGTGCATTTGTGCGAGGGATACAGGGATTTCCACGGCTTTAAGGTGCCTACGCTTAGAACGGTAAAGCCTCATTTTTATGGAGCTAGATATCTCCCTTTTCCTACACTTATATTTATAGAGGTCCATGATTTTAAGCCTATTGAGAGGGGCGATATGCTCTAGCTAAGCCAAGACGGCTAAGGCAGGAGCAGATGGGCAAGAAAAATTCGAAGAGCTTTCCTTTCAGAGAAAGAAGATGCGATTTCTGAAGGTGAAAACTGATTCTCCTGACATCTTTAACCTGAAAAACAGTAATTGCTTACTTCAATATAAAGTATTACATTAGAACACTCATGTTTTATCCGGTGTATATATCTAAAAAGGGGTGAAGAAAATGGCTCACGAAGTTTCCTTTACCATACCCAGCCGAGCGCTGGGACGTTCCGATGTCGAGTTCGATGTTTGGCAAAAAGGCGAGAAATTAGGAACGTTAAACGTATCCAAGGGCAGCGTTGTCTGGTTTCCCGCGAACACCATTTATGGATACAAAGTGGGATGGAACAGGTTCGATAAGATAATGCAGCAGCACGCTAAGGGTTTTGAGAAAAGATAGGCGCACAATTTTAAGCCCCGGAGTCCTGATTCGTCCTTTGAAACAGTTGCTGCCGGTGGAAAAAATATATTATGAATCAACTCCCGAAAAGTCTGAGCTGCTTCTTTTGTGTCTTCTTCTGATCGGTTAATTCGACCGTGTATTTCCCCGTGAAGCAAGCGTTACAGAAGTTTTCTTTCCCATCCACTTTTTTGGTATCATCTACCGCTTTCATGACCCCTTCCAGGCTCAGATACCCTAAAGAATCCGACGTTATATACTTTCTTATCTCCTCTGTTTCAAGAGAATTCGCTATGAGCTCCTCTTTAACAGGCGTGTCTATGCCGTAGTAGCAGGAGAATTTCGTAGGCGGGGAGCTTATCCTCATATGAACCTCTTTTGCTCCTGCGGACCGTATCATTTTTACTATCTTTCTCGACGTTGTTCCCCTCACGATAGAGTCGTCCACAATTACGACTCTCTTTCCGTCAAGAACCTCCCTGATGGCGTTCAGCTTGAGCTTCACGCCGAAGTTTCTTATCGACTGCTGAGGCTGTATGAACGTTCTCCCTACGTAGTGGCTTCTGAGCAGGCCCAGCTCGAGCGGAATACCCGCCTCCTCGGCGAATCCCATAGCCGCGGGGACGCCGGAGTCCGGCACGGCGACCACAATATCCGCGTCCGCAGGGTGTTCGATAGCCAGCTGCTTGCCGAGAGCTTTTCTAACCTGGTAAACGTTTCTTCCCGTTAAAAAGCTGTCGGGCCTTGCGAAATATATGTATTCAAACACGCAGTATGCGTGCTTCGCCTCACCGAAGGGTTTAAATGATTGAACTCCGTTCTCATCTACCAGTATCAATTCTCCGGGCTCCACCTCCCTTACGTATTGGGCCTCTATAAGATCGAAAGCGCATGTTTCGGAGGCAAACACGACCGAGTCTCCCAATTTGCCCATTACGAGGGGTCTGAATCCATAGGGGTCCCTTACGGCAATCATCGCTTCAGGCGTGAGGAACAGCAGCGAATACGCTCCCTTGGTGCGCGTAAGGGCCTCGATAACCCGCTTTTCCAGCTTCTCCTCTTTGGATTTCGCTATGAGGTGCACTATTACTTCCGTGTCCGTAGTGGACTGGAATATGGCTCCTTCCCCTTCAAGCTCTTCTCTAAGGGTTCTTGCGTTTGTCAGGTTGCCGTTATGGGCTATAGAGAGTGCGCCGCGGAAATAATTTATCACGATCGGCTGCATATTCTTGGTCTGGCTCGAACCCGTGGTGGAGTATCGTACGTGGCCTATGGAGTTTTGTCCGGGCAGGCCGGAGAGAATTTCCTCGGTGAATATATCGGAGACGAGCCCCATATCCCGGTGTTTGTGGAGATTCACGCCGTCCGACGTGACTATTCCCGCGCTTTCCTGCCCCCTGTGCTGAAGCGCGTGAAGACCCAGATATGTCAGGTTGGATGCTTCGACGTTACCGTATATGCCGAATAAACCGCACTCTTCTTTAAGCTTAGGCATAGCTTTTAAGTGTGTTTTCGAATCCGGATGACCAGGCCTTTAAGGCTTCTGTTACCGGAATATCGATCATATCCTCGATAAAGAAACGTGTGCCCGTAACACTTCCGATTATTTCAACGGGCACACCGTGTTTTTCCGCTATTTGTTCAATTCTTTCTGAATTCTTTTCGTCGAGTGAAATTATCGCCCTTGCCTGGGATTCCGAAAACAAGAGGGCGTCTTTCCTGATCGTATCGGGCAGCCTGATATTAATACCCACCGGACCACTCGGAGTGAAACAGGATTCAGCCAGTGAAACCGCAAGACCTCCCTCGGAAAGATCGTGAGCCGAATTAATTATACCTTCTCCTGATGCTTCAAGTAAAGCGTCTATAAGTCCCGACTCCGCTTCCAGGTCGAGCCGCGGCGGGCTGGTGCCTGTTTTTCCATGTATCTGCATGAGATACTCGCTTCCCCCGAATTCCTCCCTTGTATCGCCGAGCAGAACGATAATGTCTCCTTCATTCTTAAACCACTGTGTTACGTGTTTCTCCACATCCGGAATCAGCCCCGCCATTCCGATAGTGGGAGTGGGATAGATGGCTCTGTCTTCGGTTTCGTTATAGAAGCTCACGTTTCCGCTTACAACCGGCGTGTTAAGTTTTAAAGCGGCCTCGGCCATGCCTTCGATCGAGCGTTTGAACTGCCACATTACCTCCGGTTTCTCGGGGCTTCCGAAATTGAGGCAGTCGGTAATCGCAAGCGGCAGGGCGCCTGAGCATGCAAGGTTTCTCGCGCACTCCGCGACAGCTATGCCGGTTCCCGTGAAAGGATCGAGGTAGCAGTATCTGGAATTGCAGTTTACAGTCATGGCGACCGCCTTTGTTGTTCCCTTTATTCTTATTACCGCGGCGTCGGAGCCTGGCAGGGTCACGGAGTCCGTTCTGACCATATGGTCGTATTGCTCGTATATCCAGCGCTTGCTCGCTATAGTGGGGGTTGCGAGGAGCGTAAGTAATACACGGCCCAGATCCTGGTCCTGTGGGACCGGAATGCTGTCAATGTTAAAGTTTTCGTTCTCGGTTATATATTCGGGTTCCAGGACGGGCCTTTCATAGAGGGGCGCTTCTTCCGATATAAGGCTGATCGGGATATCGGCTACCTTTTCCCCCTTTTCCATTATTTCAAGCCTGCTCCGGTCCGTAACCTCTCCTATCACACTGAAGTCAAGGCTCCATTTTCTGAAAATATTCTCCGCTGTTTCTTCCTTTCCCTTCTCAAGCACTATGAGCATACGCTCCTGTGACTCGGAGAGCAGAACCTCGTAGGCGTTCATCGAATCTTCCCTTCTCGGCACCTTGTCTATATCTATCCTGATCCCTGTGCCGGCGCGCTCCGCCATTTCAGTCGAGGACGAAGTGAGCCCGGCGGCGCCCATGTCCTGAATTCCCACTACGACTCCGGTCTTAAAAAGCTCAAGGCAGGCTTCGAGAAGGAGCTTTTCCGTAAACGGGTCCCCCACCTGTACGGCAGGTCTTTTCTCCTCGGCCTCCTTCGTGAATGTTTCAGATGCCATGACGGCTCCGTGTATGCCGTCCCTGCCGGTCTTGGAGCCGACATATATGACGGGGTTCCCCACTCCCTCGGCGTAACCCCTGAATATTTCCTCAGACCTGGTAATTCCTAGAGCGAAGACATTCACAAGAGGGTTTCCGTTATAGCAAGGGTCGAAATAAACCTCGCCCCCGACGGTCGGTATTCCGATACAGTTTCCGTAGCCGGCTATCCCTGAGACGACTCCGCCGACAAGGTATTTTGTTTTCGGAAGGGAAGGGTCACCGAATCTGAGGGAGTCGAGAATTGCGACAGGTCTTGCGCCCATTGTGAATATGTCTCTGAGTATTCCTCCGACGCCCGTGGCCGCTCCCTGATAAGGCTCGATAAATGAGGGATGATTATGGCTTTCCATCTTGAACACTGCGCAGAGTCCGTCCCCGATATCCACTACTCCGGCGTTTTCTCCCGGTCCCTGAATTACCTTTTCCCCTTTTGTCGGCAGTTTTTTCAGATGGATTCTAGAGCTCTTGTAAGAACAGTGCTCCGACCACATTGCTCCCAGAATGCCGATTTCCGTTAGGTTCGGCTCTCTTCCGAGCGTATCCGTAATTTTTTGATATTCTTCCTCGGTAAGCCCGTGGTCCAAGGCGGTTTTCAGGTTAGACATATCGTCTCAATCTCTCTATGTTTAATATACCAGTTAATTCCCCTGTATCCATTTGCCGGTGCTTATCTTGAGCCCCTCAGAAAAATATCAATATGACATCGTACTTGGTTATGTCAAAAACTTTTTCGATTTTCCCGCAAGAACTTTTAAACTAGCGCATAACCGGGCTATTGTATAACCTCCGGTCGCCTTGTATCATTACTAAGATATAAGAAATATGACAGAGCATTTGAAAGAAAGGATAAATATAAAGGACTTAAGTCCCGAAGAAATAGAGAAATTCGTGGCGGATAACCGATTAGAGCCCTTCCGCGCCCGTCAGATAGGAAAGTGGATTTACGGTAAAAGGGTTTCTTCGTTCGAGGAAATGACCGATCTTTCCAAGGAGCTCAGGCTAATGCTGAACGGGGCTTTTTGCCTTGATGACTCGATTGAGCTCGCCGATAAACAGGTCTCTCAAGACGGGACAAAAAAGTACCTTTTTAAACTCCGGGACGGAAATCAAATCGAAAGCGTTTTGATACCGGACAAAGGGAGATTTACGCTATGTGTGTCCTCTCAAGTAGGGTGTGCTTTAGGATGCACGTTTTGCCTCACGGGTACTGTGGGAAAGATCAGAAACCTGAGCCCTTCCGAGATAATTGACCAGTATTTGCTGGTTAATCGGTATAATAATGATTGCATTACCAATATTGTCTTTATGGGTATGGGGGAGCCTCTCGATAATCTCGACAATCTTGTCAGGTCTGTAAAAACTTTGACTGATAAACATTTTCTGGCGCTTTCCCCGAGGAGGATCACGGTTTCTACGTCAGGCCTCGTTCCTCAAATTAAAAAGCTCGGCGCGGAGGTTTCCGTAAACCTGGCGGTGTCTCTGAACGCCCCGACGGATGAACTCAGAGATGAAATAATGCCGATAAATAAAAAATACCCCATCCGGGAGCTTCTTAGCGCGAGCGTGGAGTTCCCTGTGCCCCCGAGAAAAGCGCTCATGTTCGAATATGTGCTCCTGAGCGGGGTGAATGATTCTGACAAGGACGCGTACGACCTGGGTAATCTGCTGCGCGGTATAAACTGCAAGGTAAATCTTATTCCTTTCAACCATGCTTCTCCTCTTCTTTACAATTCGCCCGCCCGGGATAGGGTGATAGGCTTTCAGGACATTCTTAAGACGTACGGAATTAATGTGAGAATAAGAAAAAGCCGCGGCTGCGATATTCTGGGCGCGTGCGGACAGCTGGCGGCAAAATACCCTGCCAGGAAGTCCAAACGGGTCCGAAATTCCACTCGGGCGGTAGTCTGATATAAGGTTTTATCAAAGGTAAGGCAATAATGACAGGCTCGGAAATAAGAGGTCAGTTTCTAAAGTATTTTGAAAGCAAGGGTCATACGGTTGTGAAGAGCTCTTCACTTATACCGAAAAGTGACCCGACCCTTCTTTTTACCAACGCGGGGATGGTCCAGTTCAAGGACGTATTTCTGGGTATTGATAAAAGGGATTACAAGAGGGCTGCATCCGCCCAAAAATGCGTCAGGGCCGGCGGTAAGCATAACGACCTGGAGAATGTCGGCTATACGTCGCGGCATCACACATTTTTCGAAATGCTTGGCAACTTTTCGTTCGGGGATTACTTCAAAAAAGAGGCGATAGAATTCGGCTGGGAGCTTATCAACGGTATTTTTAAGCTCCCTGAAGAGAGGCTCTGGGTCACGGTGTTCGAGGAAGACGACGAGGCGGCGGAGCTGTGGCTGAAAACGATAGGACTTTCTCCCGACAGAGTGGTAAGAATGGGGGAAAAAGACAATTTCTGGGCGATGGGCGATACCGGTCCGTGCGGTCCCTGCTCGGAGATACATATAGATCAGGGGGAAGAATTTAGCTGCGGCAAGCCTTCATGCCTGATCGGCTGTGAGTGTGACCGGTATCTCGAGCTTTGGAATCTTGTTTTCATGCAGTATGACAGGGATAAGTCTGGAAATCTCAATCCGCTGCCCAATCCCAGTATCGATACCGGAATGGGGCTTGAGAGGATTGCCGCAGTGCTGCAAGGGGTTAAAAGCAATTACGACACCGACCTTCTGAGAGGCCTGATATCCAAGGTAGAGGAAATATCGGGTAAAGAATACGGCCTTGACCCGTCATCGGACATATCAATGAGGGTAATGGCCGACCACGCGCGCGCTGTTACGTTTCTTATAACCGACGGTGTATTTCCCTCAAACGAAGGAAGGGGTTATGTGCTGAGGCGGATACTGAGACGGGCGGTCAGGCACTCGAAGATGCTCGGAATCGAGGAGCCCTGCCTGTATAGAATGACCGACCGTGTCCGCGAGATAATGGCAAGCGCATATCCGGAGCTCGACGAGCGAATCGCGTTTGTAGCCGACGTCGTAAAAAATGAAGAAGAGAGGTTTTTTGAAACGATAGACAGGGGCCTTGAGCTTCTGAATACGGAGATAGAAAAGATAGGGAGTAAAAAAATCATATCAGGGGATGTCGTGTTTAAGCTCTACGACACGTTTGGCTTCCCTGTGGATCTTACCCAGGACATAACGAAAGAGCGCGGGCTTGCGCTTGATTACGCCGGGTTTGAAAAAGAGATGGAAATGCAGAGGCAGAAATCTAGGAAAGCCCGGAAGGGAGCGGGGGCGGAGGAGCTTGCCCCTTTGTATAAGGAATTCGCGTCCGGGGGGCTCATGGTGAATTTCACCGGGTATGACAGAACGAGCGACACGGGAAGAATAACCGCGATTATAAAAAACGGCGTGCTCGCGGAAAGCGCGAATGAGGGGGAAAGCGCCGATATAATTACAGATCAGACCCCCTTTTACGGTGAGTCGGGGGGCCAGGTAGGCGATAAGGGAGTGATAGAAGGCGAGGGCGGAGTCGCGGAAGTAGCGGATACGAAAAAGCCTCTCCCGACTGTAATTGCGCATCACGCAGTAATTAAAAAAGGTACTCTCTGGGTAGGAGACAAGGTAGAGCTCAGGGTCAACGAAAAACTCAGGTACGGCGCCGAAACCCACCATTCGGCGACGCATATCCTCCATGCGGTTCTAAGGGAGGTGCTGGGAACTCATGTGGGTCAGGCCGGGTCTCTTGTCGCGCCCGGGAGGCTCAGGTTCGATTTCACTCACCATTCCTCGATTGACGAAAAAGATTTGAGAAAGATGGAGGAAATAATCAACGAGCGTATGAGATGGGATGATAGAGTGATAACTGAAGCCGATATCCCGTATGATGAGGCGATCAAAAAAGGGGCAATGGCATTCTTTGAAGAAAAGTACGGGGACAGGGTGAGGGTTGTCAGCATCGGGGATTACAGTACGGAGCTTTGCGGGGGTACCCATCTTGGCTCATCGGGTGAAGCCGGTCTCTTTAAGATCGTTTCCGAATCCGCTTCATCGGCGGGTGTGAGGAGAATAGATGCGCTTGCGGGGGAGACGGCATGGAATTTCATGAGGGGCAGGGAGGAAAAGCTGAGCGAGGCGGCCGAGATACTGAAGGTTCCCGAGTCCGATATTATCTTACGGCTCAGAAAATTGGTGGAGGAGCATGAAGGGGTCAAAAAAGAGCTCGAGACCTATAAGGGAAAAATGCTGAGTGAAAAAACCGGGGACTTGCTGGAGGCCGTAAAAAAGGTAAATGGAATGAATGTCCTTTCGGTTGAAATTCCCGAGGCCGACGCCGGTCAATTGAGGAAGGTCTGGGATGATTTAAGGAACAGGCTCAAGTCGGGTATCGCGGTTCTGGGGAGTAAGGAAGACGGCAAGGCTTACATACTCGTAGGTGTTACAAAGGATTTGAGCGATAGGTATCACTCGGGGAATATCGTCAAAGAGCTCGCTCCGCTGATTGGCGGTAAAGGAGGCGGCAGGCCCGATATGGCTCAGGCGGGCGGGAACAAGCCCGAGAAACTAAACGAAGCGCTCGACAAGGTGTTTGATTTAATACAGGGGGGCTGACTCCACCGCAGTTCATCGGTTATTTGCTGATTCCCTTTTCTTCAAGAACGTGTTTAATCTTTTTAAGCGCCGCGCTCTCGATCTGCCGTACCCTTTCTCTGGATATATTGAATTTCGTCCCGAGCTCTTCAAGGGTTTGAGGCGTGTCCGATAAGACTCTTTCCTCGATAATATAGCGTTCTCTTTCTTTGAGCGTTTTAAGCGCGTCGGCCATTCCGCTCTTGATCCGTTCTTCTTCCTCGGCTTTGGTTATGATCTCCTCCTGGTTCTCCTCTTCGTCGGTAAGGTATTCCAGGTGAGACGCGTTGTCTTCCTTTTTTATCTTGGCGTCGAGCGACAGGTCCTTGCTTGCCATTCTCTGATCCATCTCCATAACCGCCTCATCGGGCACTTCGAGTTTCTCGGCGAGTTCCTTGTAGTCTTCCGCGCTAAGGCTGTCCCCGCCCATTTCCATTTCATTTTTAGTCGATCTGAGTTTATAAAACAGCTTTCTCTGGGCCTGTGTCGTGCCCAGTTTTACGAGGCTCCAGCTCTTGATGATGTAATTTTGTATGTACGCGCGAATCCACCAGACCGCGTAAGAGATGAGCCGGTACCCTTTAGTCGGGTCAAACCCCTTAACCGCGTGCATGAGTCCCACGTTACCTTCCTGAATGAGATCCATCGTGTTGAAACCGTAATTTTTATATTCGTTCGCTACCCTGACGACGAACTTGAGATTGGATGTAACAAGCTTTCTCGCGGCGTCCAGATCGCCATCATTCTTGTACTTCATCGCGAGCTTATATTCCTCCTCGCGGCTCAGCACAGGATAATTGCTTATTTCTGCCAGGTAACGATGGAGGGAAGTAGTGTGAGCGGGTAGCAGGTTTGCCTGATGCTTTTTTTTGTTAGTCTTTTCGGATTCTTCAGCCATAGAATTTACTGTCTTTCTTGAGAGTTATAGTTAGTATACTTTTCAGAGGAGTCCTTATCAACCGGCTATATTATTTGTGGCGTAAGGCGCCGGATTTATTGTAATTATAAAATTACGGCTTCATCACTTGACGTATATAGTTCGACTGTATAAATTTATTCGCTTAAGTTCTGAGCCTGTTTTATTCGGTTCCGGTGTAGCTCAGCTGGCAGAGCGGGTGGCTGTTAACCACTAGGTCGGGGGTTCGAATCCCTCCGCCGGAGCCAATAATTACAGTATTATTCCTCCATACCCCATTTACCATACATCTCTTGGCTACAGTTTTGGCTACAGTTCTATTTATAGTTGGCTAAGATTTCCACCGCTTTTATTAAAGAATCACCAGGATGAAAGTACTTCATAGTGGTTTTTATATCAGCATGACCTAAAATTTCCTTTACCGCAATAATGTTTGCTCCATTTTCAGCCATTCTGGTCGCAGCTGTATGTCTTAAGTCATGGAAAGTAAAGTTTTCAACCTTAGCTTTATTACGAGCGGTTGTAAAGGTCCTTTTAAGAGCGCTAGGATTATTAGGGCTATACGGTATAGCTTCCGGGGTTACGAATACATAACCTGTACTAATGGTTTTGATTTTCTGCTCTAATAAGAGAGTTCTTAAGCTTGAAGAAATTGGAATTCTTCTATTCTTTTTACTTTTCGATATTTCAGCTCGAATTGTTATCAAATTATTACCAAAATTCACGTCTTCCCATTTTAAGCTTAAAATTTCGCCTTGTCTCATACCTGTCATAAGAGCTGTCTTGATAATCGGATAAAGATGTTCTGAGCTAGAGTTCATAAGTCTAGCTTCCTCGTCTAATGTTAAAACTCTTATACGCTGGCTCTCTGTTTTTAATAGCCCGGACTCAGATACTGGATTGTCTCCAAAAAACTTTTTCCATTTCTTCGCCAGATAAAATAAATGCCTAAGCACTTCTAGCTCTCTATTGACAGTTACGGGTTTAACTTCCTGTAGGCGTTTTTGTTTATAGTCATCTATGTCTTTTGCTGTTATTTCAGAGAGTTTTTTATCTCCGAATAGTGAATTAAATATTCTCAAGTGTGCTTCGTCCTTTTTCCAGCTCCTTTTGAATTTGACCTCTCTCTGATACACCATATAATCACGAGAAAATTCTCGTAGGGTAGGGATGGTTGTTTTTAACATATCCAGTTGGCCTAAACGTAATTGTTTCTTTCTTTCAGCAAGCCTAGCTAATGCGATATCTTTTGTAACCTGTCCGACTTTACCAACAAGTTCCCATTTGTCCTTTCCATTCACAGAATATCTGATATACCAAAACTCAGATTTCTTCCCCTTAGAATTTATTCTTTGTCTTTTGAAAACTCCCATTTATTATCTCCTTTTAATTTCAAGATATTTTAGCCTTTTAGTTTTGCATGTGTTTGGAACATTCAGTTCTCAACAAAATTTCATTATTAGATAATTGTGACTATATATTATATATTCTCAGTTAGAAATATCAAGAAAAATATTGTAGGGTATTCAGAATGTAATAAACGTAGTCTATAATTCTCATGCTTTATAATCTAAATAAAACATTTACAAATAGCATCTGCTGCATTCATACCTATGGTTAAGGAGACAATATGCAGCCTACGACTATCAATAATTATAGTGTAAGAGCGAATTGTCCTGATTGTGGGGGTGCTATATTATTATTTGACCATAGAAAGTCTGGGGGGGGCGAATATGGCTCTATTATAGCTTATCAAGGTATACATCAATACCAAGATGAAACATTCAATAGAGTAGTTTATACATTGGTAAGGTGTTCTGGGTGTGGGCGCGGTGGGATAGCTAAATTTCATGATAATGGAAACGGTCCAGGTACTCTTGAGACATTTTATCCACGAGCAGTACCTCATGCTTCATTACCAACCAATATTCCAGACAAAATAATGAATGAATTCAGAGAAGCAGAACTTTGTTATTCTTTTGAAGCATGGAGAGCAGCAAGTGCACTGCTACGTTCTACGTTAGAAAAAACATTAAAAGAAAAAGCACATTCCGACATTTAGAGTACTTGGTAACGAGATTGTACATGATGATTGGAAAAGAGTTGAAGAGGATGAAGTTGCAGCGGCTATGCATTATATTCAACGCATCCTAGAAGATTTCTATGATGACCGAGAGAGTGTAACAAAACTATTATATGAAAAAAACAGACTTGCTGTCCCAGAATCGAAAGTGTAGTGACTAAGCCAGTCGACAAGGTGCTGGAATAAAATCTTCGAGTTTAATTACATGGCTTAACATTTCTTGACTTTCAGCTGTATGTGAATATCGTTGAGCGAAATCTTCACAAAAGAAGTTGTGATACCTCGCGGCCCATTCATATTTTGCATATACATTTGTGATTCCTCTATAACTTAAGAGTCCATGTTCTATCTGGTTCTTATGTTGAATTATAAAATCAAAGAATACTTGGTCATAAGGATAAGCAATCAATGATAGATTTAGGTAGTTTATAAAGTACTCTCCATCCGCATCTTTGAGTAAGTCATGATAATGTGGAGTACTTTCAATCCTTCCTCCGTGGGCTTCAAAATGCTTCTCTATTGACTTCCTCGCTGAGTTTGAGAATACAATGCGCGGTGCTCCATTACTTTTATCTAGTTGAACTGCATCAACAAATGCTTCACCAAAAACAACATGCTCATCTATGTAACATTTTCCGTATGCAACTCCACCGCGTATAAAGAAGCCATCTAATGCTAGGAATAGCTGAAGGTTTGAAATTAGCCATATTAAGTCGCCTAACTCTGGTTCTCCATGATCCCATTCAGGTCTTTGGATTGGGTATCCAACCACCACGTTGTCAGTAAATGTTTTCATCTCAAAACGAGCATAATCTTCTTCAGGCCAAAACCGTTCAGGGCCTCTGTGTCCCAACATCTTTTCATAAGCTTTACTAAGTGTGTTATTTAATTTTTGCAAATTAGCATTTGTACTTCTCTGTGCAAATTCTTTATAACCCAGAATATCAGAATGACAAACTAAGGATTTAATCTGTCTGTTACGTTGTTTTAGGTAAGGGTTCTTATTCTTAAATTTCTTGCTCATATATAGTGATATAATTCAATCTTAATATGGGATACAGTGGGTCAATATTATAGAAGACCCAAGTATAGTATAGTTTATCTGGTTCGGTAACTCTTTATGAAATTAGTCTACTTAGTAGAATTGCGAGTAAAATCTTTAATGTAATATAAATTAATCTGGTTTAGGAATAGCAGAAAAGAACATATGTCTGCCCGAATAATTCCAATCCCTTATATCTTGCTCAATAAAAAACCACTTTATTACACCTAGTAGTAGGTCAACCGGATAACCTGTGGAAAACCTAATTTCTGTATAAGAACTTTTATTAAGGTCCTTACAAGTATATAAGTCTTCTATTAGTGAAAAAAGTTTGCTATATAGTACTTGATTTTCTGAACGCTTAGATGTTAAATCTTGTAATACATCGTCATGCTTTGGATAGTCTCTTCTTCTGCCAATGCCCTGACTAAATTCAATATTCTCCACACTTATTCGAAAATCAAAACCTTTTTTTAAATTGGCTGGCCTCTTTAAATATATTCTATTTCCTGAAGAGAGAGTTTCTACGAAGTATATATAATTAGAATAATCTTCTTTTTTCCCTGGTTTCTCATTTAAAAATAGTTCCACAACTCTTCTTCTTATGTCTTCTCTCGTCCCTTCATTTGAAATTTGAGCATTTATTTCAGTTACTGGCATATTACATGAATAACACAATTATTTACCCTTGTCCATACAGACTAAATGTGTCTATTTCCTACAGACTTTGGTATCTTAATATGTGTAGTTAGTATCTTTTACAAGAATTTCTATACGGGAAGAAATCACATGCAAGTTCGAAAGAATTGGCACCTTACCAGAGATAATGTGTTTTATGCAAAACCGTTTCTAAAATGGGCTGGAGGAAAGCAGCAATTAATACCACAATATCAAAACTTCTTTCCTATAGAGTTTGGAGATTATTATGAGCCCTTTCTGGGTAGTGGAGCAGTATATTTTCATTTATTCAATACATCTAGTTTAAAGAACCACTCTTACCTATCCGATAATAATGTTGAGTTAATAAATACATATGTAGTTGTACGGGATAATTTAGATGAATTAATGGTATTACTTAAAATTCATCAAGCTTCACATAACAAAGAATACTACTATGAAATCCGCGGTCTTGATAGAAATGACAATATAAAGCTCAGCGATGTGGAAAAAGCCGCTAGAATGATTTACTTAAATCGAACTTGTTTTAATGGTTTATACAGAGTGAATAGCAAAGGGTATTTCAATGTACCCATTGGGAGGTATAAAAATCCAAAGATATTATTCGAAGATGTTTTGAGAACCGCAAGTGATGCACTACAAGATGCCAATATCAAAGTACAAGATTTTAAATATATACTAAGTAGCCCTCATAAAGGGGATTTAATATATTTTGACCCCCCTTATCATCCATTGAGCGAAACTTCGAGTTTTACATCTTATACTTCAGGAAATTTCACAGATGAAGACCAGCGTGAGCTTGCAAATGTTTTTTCTCAGCTTTCTGCTAAAGGGTGTTTATGTATGTTAAGCAACTCATATTCTGATTTGATTTTAACGCTCTATAAAGACTTTAAAATTCATATAATTCAAGCTAATAGAGCTATAAATTCAAAGGCTCATGGAAGAGGCAAAATTAAAGAGGTATTAGTTACAAATTATTGATTTGAGTTTGACTTGAGTTGTGTAAGAAGGTCTATTAGCTTGTTTGTGATAGTTTTAAAGTCACTTTGAGAGATTTCTACTTTCCAATTTACTCCTTTCTTAGCTGTATTCCACAGTATCAGATTGTCAATTTCTTGCTTATGATTGTGTTTAAA
Organism: Deltaproteobacteria bacterium; assembly: GCA_040223695.1. Lineage (NCBI taxonomy): Bacteria > Pseudomonadati > Myxococcota > Myxococcia > Deltaproteobacteria bacterium. The sequence goes on along the minus strand of JAVKFU010000007.1, from coordinate 138,501 downwards.
TTCTATGTTGGAGTGTGCTATGGAATTTCTCAAATAGCGGATTAACTGGTTTAAGTCTTTTACTTGCTTGTAATTTCCTATGATTTTCGGTATTGGCCAACCTTGATTTTGAAGGTCTGTTATTGGTATTTTCGGGATTTTCTTCATATACTTTTGTTGTGGGAAAACAAGTAATCCAAGCATCGAGTTAACTAGTTGTGTAACTTCAAATGTGATGCATCCTGCCTTTTCAAGTGCTTCAATAACCTTTAAATTATGGCTAGTCCGCTTAGCAAAATCTCTAATAAAATCAGTATCGTCATATTTCATAATTATTGTTCTTAAAACTACTAGAATGAATAACCAATTACTCTTGGATTCCTCATCTCAATATCTCTTCGAGAATCCCATTTTCAATCATGTTCAAATTGAAGAGATAATCATTGTGGTCGAATGTTTCTCTAAGAGGCCTAGCACTACTCTTCCATCCATATCCATCTGTTATCCATATGAACTTATGTTTATTCCTCAAGACGTCATAGAGATTTCGATATTCTCCTGCAGTTGATTTTAGTTTTGAGCCTCCGCCTCCATAGAAATTCGTTTCAATTAAAAAAATTTCTTTGCCATTATGGATTACAAAGTCATATCGACGAGATGACTTATCTACTGGTACATTATAATCCCACTTTCTTTTGATTTTGATTGAATCAGCTTCCTTTAAATATTCATATCCACTTCTCTCGCATAAATCATCAACAAATACTTCAACAATGTATTCCATTGATTTTCCACCCCTATTTTTACGGGCATTACTGTCTATGCCTGCTTCAACCCCTATCATGTAATCAACAAGACTTTTTATTTTTCTTGATTGAAGAAGTTCCTTTAGCCCTGTTTTTTCTATGAATAAAAGGTAGTTCTCAATATCATTTTCGTCTAGTTTTTTCTTAGAGAAATCAAAGTCTGCATATGTTAACTTTTTCTCGTTGAAGTCCACAAGAATCTTAAATCTTTTTCTACTTTGCCCATCCCTAACAACTAATGCCGGAATTGCTTCAATTGAAGACGGGTACTGTCTTAATATTTTTCTAAACTCCTCGTCGAAATTATCTTTTCCAATAAGGTAATTGAGCACATTCAAATGTAGCTCTATCTTATTCGTATTATCAAGAACCTTGTCCCAATTCACGAAGTATGTCCAAAGAGTAATGCTAGGTTTGAGAGTATCAATTAGATAACTGAAGACCTCATCTTCATTATTACAATTTAGGTTTTTATAGAAGTCGAGATAAATCATGTTCAGGTAAATTGATATCCAATCTATAAGAGCAAATCAGAAAACCTTTTCTTCGACAATTCCAGGTACTTGATTTCTTTATCTACACCGATGAAGCTTCTGTTATTGTGGAAAGCAGCAATTCCAGTAGTTGAACTACCAGTAAACGGGTCAAATACTAAATCACCCTCATGTGAGGATGATAAAATTATTCTGTGCAATAACTCTAATGGCTTTTGTGTAGGATGTTTCCCATATTTCTTTTCGAATCTATGTGGTGTATTAATAGCCCAAACGCTTCTCATTTGTTTTCCTGGATTCTTGACGGAATCGTTAACGTGCCAATCTCCATTCTTCATTTCTTCGTAATTGAAACAATGTTTGGAATTTTTATCTTTTCTTGCCCATATTAAAGTTTCATGACTTGCAGTGAAGTAACGACAACTCAAATTTGGAGATGCGTTTGGTTTATACCAGGCAATATCATTCAATATATGATATCCAAGCATCTGTAATACCGCTCCACATTGATAAATCGAATGATATGTTCCACTAACCCAGATAGAACCACTTGGCTTTAATATTCTTTGGCAGGCTTCCAACCATTTAAGGTGAAATTCAAAATCTAGTTCGAATCCTTTACTTTCATCCCATTGCCCCTTATTAACTGATACACGTCTTCCAGCGTGAACGGAAAAGCCATTATTTGATAAATTGTACGGTGGGTCCGCAAATATCAAGTCGACAAAATTTTCTGGTAAAGCATTCATTAATTCCAAACAATCGCTATTGTATAAAACAAAATTACTAGAGTGAAAATACGGTTTATTTGTGACAGATTGAAGTGTTATTTCTATGTTATTATGAATTTTATTCTTCGTTAGATTCATACTCATTCTTCTTTGTTTGGATTAAGAGGTTCTTGAATTTCGAAACCTTTGGTTTTCATTACTTCATGTATCCATCCCCGTATTAATTCAGATACGGATAGATAATTATCCTCAGCATATTTCCTGAGAAAATGGTCTTCATCTTCGTGTAAATATATATGTATTAATTTTGGTCTGAATCGTTTTGGCATGTATATGTATCATATAGTCATAATTTAGAAAGTCAATAAATCTAAGAATCGGCTAACTTCGGACCATATTTGAAACTTGATTTTTATCATGACATTATTTGCTAGAGCAGTCGGAGTAAATGGGTGCGAGTGATTTGAATGTGAATGCACTATCTATACTGTTTACATGAGCAATTCTTTGACCTACATTCGTTTATATAACAGTCCAAATCAATAGCACTATCTTTTTGTTCTTGAAAAGCTTTAATATCGACATGCTCGATTTTCATATGTCCACAATCTCCACATTTATTAATAAGACCGCTCTTCGAGCTGAATTCAATAATCTCCTCTACTGAAGAACAATCTAGAGTTTTCGCAAGGTTTCTCTCACTGCTAGTTTTAATCTTTTTATAGATGTCTTGTTTAATTTCACTTTCATCCTCGGGAGTGTAATTACCCGATATAGTCATTCCGACTCCTTGCGTTATTTGCTCCGTTTCCAAATCATGCGTAATTTTCAAAAGTTGCTGATAAACCCTTTCATAACGAGTACAAACTACTTCTAGATGAGAATACTCAATTTCACTGATAAAAAATCTGTGGATGAACTTATTCCTTATACTGTATAAATTATCAAGTTCATGATATAAAGCAGATTCAATAATGTTCTTCTGTCGGACTAATTTGTAAATCTTTCTCTCTGTAAAATAGAGCTTATCGTCATTCTGATAAATATATCGCGGATTAATTGTGGCGTTTCCGTTCTTAATCTGTTCTTTCAATATGAGACAAATGCGGCAAAGCCCATCAGTTAATGATGCGTATAAAACTAAGCCTTCAATCAGGAAGCCCTGTTCGTGGGCTCTTTGTAAGAGCAACCGCGTTGCACCAAATGTGTGAACAAAATTTTTGAATTTTTCGAGATTTTCACTAGTAGAAGTTCTGTGATTTAGTTTGCTCATATTCTTTCGACCTATATTTATTATCCAGAAGTGTTTTCTTGATATATCAGTTCTGACATTACTGGATTTTTATCTAATTTTATATGATAGGCTGTGATGTCAGGATTTTCGTGTCGAGCTTTCAAATATAAAGTAAAATTCCCATTTTTTTGTAATATTTGGACATGCCAATAAACTCTTTTTTCGTCTTTGGTTGTATTCATCTTTTTTAACCATGCTGAAAAAACTTCAAAGGGAAATAGAATTATGTTATCTGAAGAGCCACAGCCGAATGCTACAAATGGTTTTGAGCATTTCTTTAGGAAATCTTTTTGATATGGATGAAAGGCAAACCAATAGCCTGAACTATCATTCTTTACATATTCCTTCGAAATCGCAATACTGAGTCCAATATCGTTGTCTATGCTTGAATATAATGACTTAGTTCTTTTTACTAAATCTATACCTAATTGTTTTTGGATAAATTCTATACTTCCTTCACGAAAGGATACTGGTATTTTCTTTCTATGACTTTCTGATTTCTCTTCAAAATCATCCACAATTTCTCCTTCACTTTCTGTAATACCTTCAGCTGTGGAGAAAATCATTTCGATTATTTCATCGAGTTTTGTATATTCTTTAGGTAATAGAACTTGGAAAATTTTGTTAACAGTATCAGGGTTGTCCAAGTCCTCTTTCACAGTCATGAGTTTAATTAAAGCGTCTATACTAATAATTCTAATGGACCATGCGTATTTGGAACCTCTTACTTGTGCTTCTAAACCGCCTGTATCTTCCCTCCCTACAACCAATAATATTGATACATCTTCATTTGTTTGATTCTCTCGAGATATGAATGTCTTTCGATAAGATGCAATTGTGTCTAATTTTATGCGGTATGCGTCAGTTGTCTTTACTTCGACAACAATGAACTTAGACTGAGGAGTTTTCCAAATGCCATCACAATTAAGTTTATTTTTATTACCTAGATATATGCCATTAGTAACTTCAAATCCGATTCTGTTTCCAATTTCGTTAATGATATCCTGCAAAACATAACCTGAATCCTGAAACTTTTCTTGTAAGCACTCAATAGCATATTCTCTGAGTTTGTTAGAAGGAATTATTCTGAGAAATTCACGAAACTCAACTGAGGTTGAAGAACCATCTCGAAGTTTTCCATCTCCCGCAAAAGATATAATTTGACTGACCTTCTTATCAATTAATTGGGATTTATCACTTGACCAAACACTTAAGAGGCTCATTATTAAATATTGTAGAACAAATAGTTCTGTTATCAAACAGTAAGCTGTTTTCAGTTTCTATCTACAATTTATAAATCATTGCTCTTTTTCTACTTTTAGAGGACCAATTTTTTTCATTTCGAGCTCGATAGTTCCCTTATCATATGAAGAAAGTATTATTAATTTTGGTAATAAGGCTTTGGACTCCGGGTTGAACGGTACACAGTAGATAACCTCCGGATACATTTTGACGACAACTAGATTTGTATCTTGGACAACATAATATTCTTTCGTTGTCTCCGCTTTGGCGACTCCTTGCGTGTATGCTAACCAACTGCTAACGAATATGAATAATAAAAGATTGTAACCTGCTGGTCCTATTAAATTAAAAATACGACCAAATATACTTTTGCTTCTAGCAGGTTCTTCAGCTACTTCGTCGGCAATAATTTTTTCACTAAAGTTTTTCTTTTTGGAATGAACTAAGATTGGCCAAATCAATTCAAATATTATTAAAACTACACCAAAAAAAATATATATAATCCAATCTGTTCGACGGAAACCATAATTTATTATATGTATTAATAAGAGTAGAATTATTAATGATACTCTAACAGCTTTTACTTTTAGTGCTGGATGTGTTGGCCAAAACATTGCTAAGAAATTTCCTATGAGGAATACAAGCCAAAGCACTCCAATTAGGAGGACAAAAACAGTAAGAACTGATTCTAATTTCAGTTGAATTAGATTATAAGGGATGTCGAAGGTTTTAAAATAACCAACTTCGTATACAAATGCTATCCAATACGAGCAGGCTGTAAAAATTGCTATTAAAGTAGCTTCAGGTATTAGATTTAGTAATTTGTTCTCATTTGTATATGAACTCATTTTTCCGCTCTGTTGCAAATTCTAAGCAGGTTTTGTTAATTTTTGTCCCTTGAACAAATTCAGTAAAGATTTTTTACAGTTTCTCTATTATGGTCAGTCAGTAGCATTTCCTGAAGGTTCATTATTCTCGGGAAATCACCACTTCAGGATTACACTTTCGTTAGTAATTAGACATAGCTAACATCGATTGATGAAGTTTCAAATTCTGATTTTCAAGCCAGTCCACATAGGATTGACGATTCGCTATTCTTTTCAATATTTGCCGTATTGTTATAGTTGTACCTAAAACAAGAACATAAGAGGGTAAACCTCCAATTCTAGCTATATTTGTTAGCATTAGTTCGACAGCCATACCTGTAGAAATTGCTCCTGAGGATATAGCCGTTTGTTCAAGAGTGTCGTGTATAAATTGTTCTGAATTTTTTGCTCCTTTATACATTAAGAAAGCGTTCGCTAAGACATGGAGTGAAGCTGCAGTAATACTTGAACCTATAATTTCTGTGAAAAAATTTTCTAAAGCTTCACTGGCATTAGCCGAGAAGCCGAAACCCAACTCGGTCATGTCTCTTGCTTCACTGCTAGTAATATCAATCTTGTAAATTTTAGTCTCTAAATCCAGTTCATTTACCATTTCGACAACCTCTTCATGGATATCCTCAGGTACTGCGAAATCTATAGAATTAACTATCTGGTCCCCGTCTGTAATTTCTCCAAGCTGAAGCTTATCATTAACTTCTTTTATCTCACGAATTACCGAAGAAGGTTCGGAATATAGTTTAACTTGCACATACTCCTTTGTGCCCTCCGACGTAGGTAGCACAGCATCCCAACCTTTTTGGCTGCCAGATTCCGCCAATCTCGCATCAAGACCGATTTTCTCAGCCTCATCGATAAATCTGTTTTCACCGACCTGTCCTACAATTTTATTTATAAAACCCTCAATAGAGTTATCACCGAGTTCTATTTTTTCGTATATTAGTGCTCGAATTTCCTCGTATGTATCAGCCTTATCCTTCATAAGGGCTGTAAAGGCCTCTTTCAGCTCAGGTTTTATCTGGTCTAGGATTTGGTCTCCGTGAAGCACATCGAATAAAACTACTCCCGGAGCAATTGGTGTATTCAGAAGCTCATCAACCCTTTTCTCATTGTCCCAATGCTCGAATATTCTCTCGCTATTCTTAATAGCGGACCCGTACAATAAGTCGAATTTATGTATGTTCATTTTTTATCCGGAATTTCAGACGAATTTAATTCTGAGATTTTTTTCTCTAGTTCCGAGATTCTCTCTAAGGCTTCTTGAAGTTTAGTGGCTAAGAGGTCGTTATACCTATCCTGAAGCGATAATCTTTCCTGAACCAACTCATACATAGCCTGGCCGCTTATTACATCTAGGGTTTCCCCTGACTTCGTTTTTATAGTATGTATATGTCTCTGCGCACCTGATTCGACAAACCTTGTAGAAACTTCTTCGGATATCTTTTTCGCATGCTCTTTAAGTTTTGGATTCTTGTCTACAAATTCATTACTTTTTAATGAGACAAACTCTTTCGTATTATCGAGGATGCCTCTTAATTTGGAATAGGTGGTTTGATTTATTTCTTCTACGTCTGCGCACTGAGGGCAAGAAGAGATATTGTCTTCGGTTTCATAATCACACTTACCACATACAAACCCCATCTTAACCACCTCATACATCAGTATGAAAAGTATCGACAGAATAAGAACCGACCTAATCGATTATCTCATAAGACTCTCCTCAGTGTCAATCTCCTGTGAATTATTCGGCATAAATGATGTGAAAATCCGATTCTATTCAGTGAATACGGGTGTTATATTAGGAGTATCATAATCCGAAAATCCTAAAATTTCTCGGCGTAAATATAATTTATCAGCGGGCCTTGTTTCACGCCTCTCTCATTTCCTTAAGCTTGTTCATGAGCGTTTTTTTATCGAATTTGGCGTGTGCGTATTCCTCGGCTTCTTCACCGTTTAAAATCTCGTCCGGCTCATGTTCTTTTATCAAACCGATTTTCAAGAGCTTATCCATAGTATCCATCTCAGTTTTCCATATGAGTCCCCAGTCAGCCATTTGTGCGGCTTTAGACTGTACCACTGCCTTTACTCGAAACAGCTCTGAAATCACGGTCCAGGGGTCGAAGCCCCTTGCGATTAGTCTGGCCCTCATAGCCTCGTCTATTTTCTTCAATCGGGACCGTACTGTGTCTCTGTGAAGACCTAATAGGGCCGCTATCTTGGCTATAGTGAAGTTTTCCTCATAACGCAGGAATTCAATAATAAGCGTCTGCTCTTCCTTCGACAGACTTGCAGGGTGGAGTTTATTATTGATAACTAGACCTATTATTTTTATTATATCTCGTTGAGTTCGTAGCTTATTTATTTTCCCTACTTTCATAACGCTCATTTTTTTAATGTTATTTTCAATGATGCTCCGAATGACTATTTCTCTGGCGTAGTCGTTTATTTCTTACCGCTACTTTTAGTTTTCCCAAGAGCTCGTGTTTGTCGTATAACTTACCTGAATCGTTACTTTTTTCTCTTGGGAGTTTTTCTTGGGAAATTTGTGATGCCAGCATGTATAGATTACCAGCCTTACGGTTTTTCCCTTGAGGAAGTCGTATTACGACTCCCTCTTCAACCATGGTTTGTAATGCCTTTTTAGTAGCTTCGTATTCTAAGCCAAGGGACTTACTTATTCCTCTAATACCTTTCTTACCTGATTTCAGCTGATTTTTAATCCTTTCATTAGTAGTCAGTTTCTGTATATCCGGATATTTCCCTTTGAGCTCCCACCTCAGGTCCCCCTTCAATTCCGCCTCTTTCAATTCTCCGGATTCAGCGTCCCTGATGATGGTTTCTATAGATATATTTTTCCCCTGACCACGAATTTCTTTTAACAATATCGCTCCGTCAACTGCACCGAGGATAGCTGACGAGCCTCGGATAACTTCTCCACTTATACCTTCTGATTTTCGAGTATGGTGAATAACAAGGCATGAGCAACTCGTACTTTGTACGATTTCTCTGATAGGTCTTAACACTCTAGCCATATCGTTTGCGTTGTTTTCGTCAGCTGCATTATAAGACTCGATAAGAGGGTCGATTATAACAAGTTTATAATCTCTCTCCTCTATAAGGGCTTTCAGGCTGTCTCTCTGCTCTTGTGAGTCGAGCAATACAGGTTTACATATAAAATCGATATCAATGTCCTCTCGACTCTGTAGTATCTGCCAGAGCCTCTTATTAATTAGTCGGGGTCTATCCTCTAAGGCCAGATACAAGACTTTTCCTCTGGTTGTCGCATTCTGTAAAAACAGTTCTCCTTGCGCTACTGACAAGCCTATATTAAGCGCAAAGATGGATTTCCCGAGCTTCGGCTTGCCCACGAGCAACACCAGACTTCCCTCTACAATCATTTTATCGACTATCCACCTGATTGTCGGCGGTTCGTACCCCATAAAATCTCGTAACGGAGTCGGCTTTAAATCATAATTTGTATATTGTCGAGATTTTACCAGCTCGGTGAGCTCCTTCAATTTATCGGACGATAGAATTTCTTGTAGTCCGGTGTAACCTTTGATAGAGGCATCTTTCAACTTTTTATTATAAGTACTTTTTATCGCGTCCAATCTCTGTCGAGTTTCGTCATCACCGCAGTTAGAAGCTGCGCCGAGAATTATTTCTCTTGTATCAGCCCAGCTAATATTATGCTTTCGTGCAAATCCGGCAAAATACAGGGCTAAGTTTTGTCTTTGCCCTTCAGACCAATTGCCCGAAAGGATTTCGATAATCATCTCTTTTCTGTCTGCCCATGTATGTGATGTCTTAGGCACCAGTTTATTATAGGCATTATCTAGAGTTTCTCTGGATGTTCTATTTTCCCTCGCGATTTTGAGATATTTTTCAAAGCCTAGTGGTCTAAAATACTTAAAATCGACCATAACCCTATTTTCTGGTTCCCGCGTAAGAGTTCCGAAGTAGGGTAAATTGATATAATGGCCTACTCCCGGTGGTGTTATTGAGTCCTGCTTCGGAAAAACTTCCACGTGGCCATCACGAATAGGGAGATTAAGCATATTAGCTATGGTCCGAAAAATCACTCTGACTTTTCTGGCTGGCACAGGTTCTGAAAATAATACCCACACATGAACTAGGCCCGATTTACTAATCTCTAGCATAGGCTTAAAGCCAATCTGTGATAATTTAATGTATAACCTTCGAGCCTCTTTTTTTGCTCGTTTCTTCGCATTCGGGTCAGACCTGAAGTCGAGGTCAAACAACGCAAAATAACAATTACCGTCATCAAGTACAGGGTAGATACCTAGCGACTCTTCACCGTTTAGATGTCTTAGATAATGAGATTTATTCAGCTCTTCTCTCACGCAACCTCCTCTGAGTCTCCCCCATGCGTCTTCTCTGCCCCTAAATAAAGTCGCAAATTGAATTGCGAGCTTATTTTCTTTAGACTTAACTCGTGATAAAATAAATTTAATGTGAGTTTTTTTAAGCCTCAGTTTGGCGCTGGGGCTTTTTATTTTTTTAGGCATTTTCATCTCCTAGTTCGGAAATTTTATTTTTTTCAACCCAGCGATTGATATCTTCTGGGTCGAAGTATATACGTCGACCTATTCTCACTACAGGTATACGTCTATGACGGACAAGCCAACGTACACCCCATTCTTTGAAAGCTGGATATGCTTCCATTAATTGCCTCATATCCCAAAGTCTATCTTGATACATGATTGACCTCCGTTTTGTTTTATGAGGCATTAGTTTACGTGAAGTGGTGTAATCAATATTGTGAAGAAAATTGAAATATTTTCTTCACAATTTAAAGCAGGGCATCATGAATTATTGGCCAGAAGAAGTGCATTCCTAATTACGGACAAGATACTGAGAAGGATTAATTTTATTCTTGATAAGATATCTCAGCCAAGCTCTGTCTTTCAATATCCTTGGAGCCTCCCTCTTAAATATGGTTTCTTTTGTCTTGCTGATTTTATAATATCTCTTTTTTACAGATTCGTATTTGTCTTTGAAATTATTATTCAAGCAGTATAATCCTATAGCTATTGCTACCTTATCTTTATCATGCTCTCCATGGGTTAGGAAGTTTAAATTCTCTGTAGATGGCTCGTATCCAAAGATACTTTTAAATGCTTCTTGAATGTCTTTTCTCTTTTGTAATTGATTTTCACGAGTGTATCTTTTATTTAAGAACGAAGCTAACTTGAATTTGTACGTCTCAATTTCAGTATATAATTTTCGTGATTTGACTCTAGCCAAGTTTTTATCACTACTTTTACGTCCTTTAGCATATTCTGGAATGAATGCATTCAATCCAGCCGACTTGAATATATTCTTAGCCATTTCCCTCTTATCATATAAAAGGCAACAATGATGTAACACATGAATAGCACGCTTAATTAGAGGGTCATTATAAATACAGAAGGGGTCATTTCTTATCCTCAATAGAAACTCATCTTTGGTAATTTCAGGGTATATGTATAGTTTGAGCTTTTTCTTATTCATTATAATTATTTTATGGTCGGCTACAGTTCTGGCTACAGTCAGCTTTACATTCTATCATAATCCCACACCATTAAACACAAAGCGAGTTCGTAATTAAGATATATATAAACCTATGATTAAAGGGAGTTATGCTTGATGGAACAACACAACACAAATTAGCACAACTTCAAATTGAAGCTCTGTTAACCACTAGGTCGGGGGTTCGCCAATATTTACGTATTAAGCTTTTTGTTAATATCTGGCGCAAATGTATTTCATCATTATCCTTAAGGAGGAACGTAAGAATAGACCGGAGCTTCATAGATATGGAAAAGATGAACGGAAGAGATCTTTTGTTTGAAATACTTCTCATAGAAAACTTAGACAGAATATTGTATCTGCAAGCAGTCAGAAAACTAAGTAAGGAGGCGTGCATACTATATAAATATATGAAAAATGGTCCAACTTCTGTCGAATTCAATATACGGTTTGTATTACGCATGGACTGTGGTTGTTCTGGACATGCCTGTCCATAACTTATCTCCAGGAGGATTAATTATGGAACTTTATGAGGTAATGCGCACGGCTTTTGCCGCGAGAGAATTTACCAAAGATCCTATATCCGATTCCACTCTCTACAAAATTCTCGATAACGCGCGTTTCGCTCCAAGCGGTGGAAACAGACAGGGATGGCGTGTGATTATTATACGAGAGAAGAAAACGAGGAAGGCTCTGGCTGACCTGGCCGCGCCCGCCGCGAAGAGATACGCGGCACAGCTGGAGGCGGGTGAAAACCCCTGGAATACCATAGTCCCGTCAAAGGTCGATTCCGAGACGATAGATTCCATTCCGGCCCCGACCCATTTAACAAAAATATATTTGGATGCTGCTTTAGTGCTGGTTGTGTGTGTTGATCTCAGGGTTGTCGCTTCTGTGGATCAGAACCTCACTCGAATCGGCGTAGTCAGCGGGGCTTCTATTTATCCTTTTGTCTGGAATATCCTGCTTGCTGCTCGAAACGAGGGATATGGCGGTAATATAACTACCTTAGCTATTTCCCGTGAACCGGAATTACGAGAGCTTCTTGGCATCCCGGATCATTTCGCGGTAAGCGCAATTATACCGCTCGGTAAACCTCTAAGGCAGCTCACACGGTTAAAGCGTAACCCGGTTTCCTCATTCGCCGTTAATGGACACTGGAGCGGCAGACCCTTGACTGAAAACGGTCATGATTAAGTATTGTGAGAAGCCCGACTATAGGGATGAACTGAATTTGGTCTTTGAACTGATGCTAAAACAAGAACAGTGAAGGAGATTAAATTATGAACGTATTGATTATTATCTTATCCGGCATACTGATTTGATTGATATTGTCATAGCGGCTCGTGAATATATACAACCGGGCCTTTGATCATGGGCTTCCCTACCGACTTAGCAATCCTGGTGAGCATGCCGTTGAATATCAGATGGTGAAGAGGGGATACAGAATACCAGTATAATATGCCGCCCAGGCCGCGGGGAATAAATCTTGCAATTTGATGAAGCTCCACGGTCCCGTCTTCCTTTGGAAGAATAGAGAAGTCCAGAATCGCGCTCCCGGGTAATTTCATCTCGGCTTTTAATAAGAGCCTTTTATAGTTCCTGACTTCCTTTATTCGCCAGAAATCCACCATGTCCCCTTCATTAAGATGATGAGGGTCGGTCCTTCCTTGTCTCATTCCGACACCGCCGATCAGATTGTCTATTGAGCCTCTTAGTTTCCAGAGCCAATCCGCATAGTACCATCCATTTCTACCTCCGATATTTAACAGAGGCTGCCAAACCTGCTGTGGGCTTGCCTTGATTCTGACTACTCGGTGGTCTTCAAAAACCTTGCCGCCGGCCCAGGCGTCGTCTCCCGGATAAGTCCATTCAGGCGGGGGAATAACGTCAGTTTGTTCGTTAATATCTTTCACTAAATTATGCTGCGCCTCGTCGAGAGCGAGCTTTATCGCTTGTCTGCAATCCAGCAAATCCTGCGATATTTCATTGTGTATTCTGTTCTCAAGACAAACCACTTTACTGCTTAAACCCTGAGCCAGGGGTCTGGCAATCGCTGCGTTAATCGGTGTTACCAGATGAATCCAGTATGAGCTCAATTTTGGCGTTAGAACCGGAGCGGGAATAATCCATCTCCTCGACAGACCCGCTTCCCTGGAGTATGTATGCATAAGACTCTGATAGCTCAGGACTTTCGGGCCTCCGATGTCGTATGAATTTCCCGTTGTGGATTCCGTCTTCAAACATTTAACCAGGTAATACAAAGCGTTTCTTATCGCTATCGGCTGAGATTCTATACGGACCCACTTCGGGGTTATCATGATTGGCAGGCGTTCTACGAGATACCTAAGTATCTCGAATGACGCGCTTCCCGCTCCTATGATCATTGCCGCCCGAAAAACGGTTGTCGGAACTTTTCCCGATTGCAGTATTTCCCCCACTTCAATTCGGGACAGAAGGTGTTTACTGATTGTCGTATCCTTGTCGCCCAGCCCGCCGAGATATATTATTCTCTTTAATCCGCATCGCTCGGCAACCTTAACCATGTTCTGAGCTGCTTTTCTATCCGCTTCCGCAAAATCCTCTTTGTTCGGGTTCATCGAATGAATAAGATAATATGCGGCGTCGCAGCCCTGAGTTACATTTATTAACGAGTCCTCATCAAATATATCAAACTCGGCCAACTCAAGATTTTTTTTGTTACTCCAGGGTCTTTTTTCAAGTTTATCGATAGACCTGCTGCATGCTCTAACCGAATAACCGCTGTTGAGGAGCTCCGGAACGAGTCTCGCGCCTACATAACCTGAGGCTCCGAGAACCAGTACTCGTGAATTCCCAGGTTCGATTTTTGACATTTTATTTTTTTGCTCCGCCTTTTTCATCGAACGATATTGGCGTTAATAAATTTTTGTTCCCGTAAGTTAGGTTAGCATTAATTTGTAATTCCGTGAATTTTACAGGCTCGAATATTCTGGCCTTATCTATAAAAGACATTATAAATAGTAGAGATATGCTATCAATTCTATATATACAAGTGGCATGCCAAGCAAGACTAAATCTCCGCATGAGACAAATATACTTTGTAGAGCGCGTCGAGTCAGGTTATGGGCGGCAAGGTTCTTAAAGCGAGCACGGGCAACTAAGCCCTTGAAATTATTCACACATTTAGCCGCTTGTAATCCTGCTGAGCGCTGATTTGTGGCTCCGAATCTTTGGGCCTGAATGTTAACCGGGAGCCGGACTAAGCCTTCTCGTAATTATGTTTATCGCCCCGTGTTCTCTTCAATTCTTTTCATCTCTTCCATCCACTTGTTAACAGTCTCCTGATATAAATCCTTTGCGTCCTTTTTACCCACTGCGGGTTCTATCGGGTCCATCACGGTAAGAGTCACCTTCGGGAAATTAAGATCGGGGTTTACGGGGGAGAGTGTTTTGGTTGCGCCGTCGATATAAATCGGAATGATAGGAGTGTTTGTTTCCACGCTCAATAAACCCGTCCCTATCCTGGGCTCCATTATACTTCCGGTACTCGTGCGCGCCCCCTCCGGAAAGATGCAGACGGACATGCCGCGTCTCAGCCCCTGTGACGCCAGTCTCAGGGAGTCGGCGTACGTTCTGCTGGTACCCGTCAGTATTACTCTCAAGGGATGCACGATCCAGGAAAGCGGGGGCTTGCTAAAGTACTCGCCGAAGCCTGTGAAAAGAAGTTTTTCAAGCATGTCGCCGGGCAGAAGGGCAAAAATCAGTACAGGATCTATGAAGCTCTGGTGGTTGGGACATATCAAAACCGCTTTATTCCTAGGTATCTTGTTAACTTTTTTGATGCTGGCCCTGAATGTGATTTTTACGATTACCCTGACCAGGATCTGTATTATTCTCATAGCCGCTCTTTTAAAAATGCCCCGGTTCAAATTAAAAATATCATCTATTGATTCGGTTTCTTCCCGTTCGAATAAAGTTTTTAGATTTCTATCTTCTTCAGTAATTGTCGGTTGTGATTCGGGTAGTCTTTTGAGTATGTCCCCGATTGTGCGGATGTCTGAAATGTCTCTTTCCGTTATCAAAACTCCGAACTCCTTTTCAAGTAAAGCTGTGATCTCGACAAGCGTAAGGGAATCGAGTCCGAGGTCCAGTGTGAGGTCGTCGCTCGGATGAAAAGGTCCCTCGACTTCGGTTATCTCGGTAAAGTGTTTCAGGAATCTTAGGGCTTCGGGCTTGTTCAGGAGCTCTATCGCCTTGGGTGTGAGGAATGTTTCCCTCGGTTGCTCGCCCGCCTTTAGCTCGGCTGCTATCTCCTCAATTTCACCTCTCCTGAACTTGCCCAATCTTGTCTTCGGCAGTTCGTCAGTGTAAATAAGAACCTCGGATATCTGCATATATGAGGGCAGGCTCGACCCCGTCATTGAGATGGTAGTACGTATTCTTTCCCGTATATCAAGAACGTCTCTGTCTCTTGCCTCTTTCATGTCGGGGACTACTACCATGCCGAGACCTTTAATGCTGCCGGAGTCCGACTTCGAGGGTATGACGCAAAGCTCCTTTATGAGTGAGCTCTTTTTATACAGGTTTTCCACATCCTCAGGATATATATTCTTGCCCGAGGGAAGAACTATCACCTCTTTGGCCCTTCCGGTAATAAAGAGATTATTCCCCGAATCCAATCTCCCCAGATCCCCGGAAAAAAGCCACCCGTTTCTTATCAGTTCGTTAGTAGCGCTCTCGTTCTTGTAATAGCCTCTAGTGACATTCGGTCCTCTTATGCATACCTCTCCCGTTCCGGACTCCTCCGGGTTATCGATCCTGATTTCAACCCCCGGCAGCGGTTTTCCCGCGCTTCCCGGATTGGGGTTATCAGGCGACGTCAGTGTCGAAACAGCGGAGGTTTCGGTGAGTCCGTATCCCTCGGCTATCTTGAAACCGAGGCTGAGAAAGCTGCTATATATTTTAGGGTCGAGCTTGGCGCCCCCTGATGTAAAAAAACGAAATTGCCCGCCGAACGGTTCGTGAATTTGTCCGAAAAACAATTTTCCCAATCTCACATTTATTGATTTCCAGCTGAATTCCGATATTTTGAACATACTTTTAAATAAAGTCTTTTGCAGCAAAGGCAAGCGTCTCACTCTGCTGTCTATTTCGTTATACAGAAGCTCGAATAACCTCGGCACTCCAGGGAAAATTGTGACTTTTGTTTCTCTTATACATGCAATCAGGTCGGTGCTTTTAATTGACTCTGAAAATGTAACGGTAGCGCCTGCCCAAAGAGGGGACAGTAAGGCTACTATAGATGAGTATCCGTGATGAAGAGGAAGAATATTTAAGATGTTGTCCCGTGGCCTCACATCGACTGATTTCAATATTGCCCTTACGTTGCCGAAAACATTATTGTTCGATAACTGAACGCCTTTTGGAGTCCCTGTAGTGCCGGAGGTAAACAATATGGCTACCAGATCATCCGGGTCCGGTATATGAGGCTCGCCTGATCGCTTTTCTTCGGACCCGTTAACTATCGATTCCATAGGGATGACTTCAATATCTGAGCCTCTTGTCGTTAATTCTTCTTTGAGTTTATCTATATGCGATTGGTCGGTTATTACGGCTTTTGCCTCCGAGAAACTCAGAAAATTGAAAATATCCTGAGGGCCGAGCAGGGCGTCAAGCGGTACCAGAATAACGCCTGCGAAGTGGACAGCGATGTAAGATATAACCCAGTCGGGAGAGTTGTCGCCATATACCGAAATACGATCGCCCGGTTTATATCCCATAGACTCCAGTTTTAATTTTAGCTTGAGACAATTTTGGTATAGGTCGCGGTAGCTGATTGTGGAATATGCGCCTTCGGAGTCCCTTAGCTGTAGGGCTGTCTTATCGGGCTGTTTCTCGGCCCAGTGCCGGAGTTGTTCAGCGAGCATTTATAGTTTCCCTAATATTTTATAAAAAAGTCGCGATTCCTAAAAGATTATAACTTAAATTGAGGCGGGGAATTTGAGCTGTGGAAATTTTTTTCGGTCTGCCGTAACCATATTTCACAGTTTTATAATCTCTGGTGAGCTTCAAAGCTTATATTTTTAATTACAGGACGTTATTCTACAGTATGAATACTCATACCAGCTTCATCCGTGATAACAACATTATCTCCGGCTTTAATAACTTTAGATTTTAGTGCAGTTCTAATCATATTCTCGGGGGTTAGGTATTGCTCCTCATCGTTTTGGGTCAAAACTGGAATAACTCCCCATACGCCAGGCAGGTATCTGTATGTATCAACTGATGGCGTGATAGCTATAATGATCTGTTTGGGACGATACCTGGAGATGGTTTTTGCCGTATAGCCTGATTTGGTGTAGGTAATGATTGCTGATGCTTTTATATCTTCAGCTACGTTGCACACCCCAAGCCCCAGAGCTTCACGATCGCTATCAGTGGAAAAATTCCTGAATTTATCGACCAGAGTCTGGAATAAAGAGCTGGATTCCATGGTTTTTGCGATTTTAGCCAGAATTTTCACCGCCTGATCCGGATATTCGCCGATTGCCGTTTCCTCGGAAAGCATTACAGCGTCTGTACCGTCCAGAATCGCGTTAGCTACGTCGGCAACCTCAGCCCTGGTCGGTCTCATGTCGTGTACCATCGATTTCAGCATATGAGTAGCCGTAATCACAGTCTTTCCAATCTCATTTGACTTGCTAATAATTATTTTTTGCGTTATCGGGACCTTTTCGATAGGAGTTTCAACTCCCAGGTCACCGCGGGCAACCATGATTCCATCAATAGCGTCCAGTATTTCATCGATATTATCTATTGCCGGAAGGGTCTCTATTTTGGCGATAACCGGCAGTGTGCTCTTTTTCTTCTTTAAGTATCTTTTTACCTTCTCAACATCCCGGGCATTTCTGACGAAAGATAGGGCTATCATGTCAATTCCGGTCTTAATTCCGAAATCGAGATCCTTTTTGTCCTTATTTGTAAAGCTCGATATGTCGAGGGAGTGTGCCGGTATGTTGATTCCTTTTTTGGAACTGAGTTTCCCCCCGGTAATTACCCGGCATATTATATCTTCTTTTGAAGTTTCAATGACTTTAAGCTCTATGGAGCCGTCACTCAGAAGTAAGGTGTCACGGGCGTTTACTTTTGTCGGCAGCTTCTTATAATTGACTGATACTTCATTCTCATCGCCCGGAACGCTACGGCTGGTTAACGTGAAATCCGATCCTGATTCCAAGATTACCGACCCCGATTTTATTCCTCCAATTCTGATTTTCGGTCCCGCCAGATCCTGCAGAATTGCTACAGGTTTGTTTAGGTCGTCTGAGATTCTCCTGATTGTATCGATTCTTTCTTTATGCTCGGAGTGTGTGCCGTGAGAAAAGTTTAATCTCGCTACGTTCATTCCCGATTGAATCAGCTTCGAAAGCATTTTTGGGGAGCTTGTGGCGGGACCTATTGTACAAATAATTTTGGTTTTAATCATTGCGGATTTTGAGTTTCGTACAACCTCTCTTGATTATAAGTCTAAGCATAGAATAATAATTACACTTTATAACTGGTTAATCAATTTAAATAGTTTAGTTGAATTTTCGGCTTTTTTGTTATCACTCAAGCTGTGAATATATGAGGTAGTGCTATTACTTATTGGCGGTTTAAAAGAGCGCACTGTAACTTATACTTACCTTAAAAATAATCAAGACCTGACTAATTTATGAATAGCCTTGTTGTATTATCGATATTTATTTTATTGGTGGGTCATCTATTTGCCGGAAGACTGAGTTTCTTTAATACGGCTTCACGATGCAAATGGTTATCCATGGCGGGAGGGGTATCCGTGGCATACGTGTTTATTCATGTATTGCCGGAGCTCAAAGAGGGGCAGGATGTATTAAAAGAATCCGACTATTTTAATTTCATAAAATTCTTCGAATCCCATGCGTATTTTATCGCAATGCTGGGCTTGATGATATTCTACGGCCTGGAAAAGTTGGTGAAAACGTCTAAATATAAGAGCCGTGACGGCTCTAAAGAAAGAAATTTAGGGGTTTTCTATATACATATATTTTCTTTTGCCATCTATAATGCGCTCATCGGCTACTTGCTGGTTCACAGGGAAGATCATTCGGTTCAGGGACTGGGTTTTTATGTAGGAGCTATGGGACTTCACCTGATAGTTAACGATATTGGACTGAGAGAGCACCATGAACATATATACGACCATATCGGGAGGTGGGTACTCGGTTTCTCTCTATTTATCGGCTGGCTTGTGGGAATCAATACTGAAATAAGTGAGCCTGCCATCGTTGCTCTTTTCTCTTTTCTTGCAGGCGGCGTTATTCTCAATGTTTTAAAAGAGGAGCTTCCCGAGGAGCGCGACAGCAGATTTTGGCCTTTCGCATTGGGAGCTCTCCTGTACGCTTTTCTTATGTTTACAATTTAATGGTTTTATACGTGGGAACAATTTTTGAATCCGCTCTGGATTTCATTTAAAAAAGCGCTCTCAAGTCAGCCGTGCTAATTAATTGTAAACGGCATCAGGAATTAAACGGCCGAAGAAAAGACCCCTCGAAGAAGATTCTTTACAAAATGCGATATCACTGTACTAGAAATTCAATCACAGGAACCCATTATTCTAATGACGAAATAGAACTCATAATCTACAAATAATTCATTTAGTAGAACCGATTACCTCTATTTTTTCTTAATACCCAGGTTACTTAATTCTGCTGCAATTAGTAGCTGAAACCCCTTTTATTTTCCGTATACTTAAAACAACCATATTGTAAAACAGGAGGATTTAATGAAAGTCTTGGTTGTTTATTATTCGATGTACGGTCATGTTCATAGAATGGCGGAGGCAGCTGCGGAGGGAGCGAGGTCTGTGGACGGTACGGAAGCTCTTCTACGCCGCGTGCCTGAAACTCTGCCCGACGATGTGCTTGAGAAAATGGGCGCGATAGAATCTCAGAAAGAGCAGGAGCATATCCCCGTGTGCACACGGGACGAATTGGGTGAGGCGGACGCGATAATATTCGGAACCCCGACCCGCTTCGGCAACATGTGCGGCCAGATGCGCCAGTTTCTCGATTCTACGGGAAAGCTATGGCAGAGCGGGAAATTGGTCGGAAAAGCGGGGAGTGTTATTACTAGCTCGAACACTCAGCACGGCGGCCAGGAATCTACCATCCTCAGTTTTCATTATACATTGCTGCATCAGGGTATGGTGATTGTCGGTCTTCCGTACACCTTCGAGGGACAGATGACTATGGATGAGATAACCGGATGCTCTCCATACGGAGCTTCAACGATCGCTGGCGGCGACGGAAGCCGCAGTCCAAGCGATAACGAGTTGGCCGGCGCGCGGTTTCAGGGAGAGCATGTCGCAAAGATCGCGAAAAAGCTTGCTGCATAAGGGGAATATATAAGCAATACGTATTAAAGATGCATATTCTTCGAAGGTTCAAAAAATTACCTGATATTGGTATTTACCTGTTTGATTAAGAGTCTTTTTTTCGCAGAGTGCGTCATCGGCTTCCTCATGCCAATCCCGGATCAGGCTCCGTCCGAGTCCGGGATGAAATTATTCTGTCAGTATTATGAAATCATGATGGCTTAATTTTCTTAGGATAGCTGAGGAGTTATTCCGATTTTTTCAATTTAAGGTTAATTTATATCCTTAATGGGAAATTTTGAGGAACGCTACGGGAAATTAAATCCCGAGCAGAGAGAGGCCGTAGATTATATAAACGGTCCGCTACTTGTCGTTGCCGGACCCGGTACCGGAAAGACCGAGATTCTGGGTCTCAGGATCGCGAATATTCTCAGAAAAACCGATACGTCTCCCAGGAACGTTCTGTGCCTCACATTCACTAACTCTGCATCCCATAACATGCGTAAGAGATTGTCGGAGCTGATCGGACAGGACGCGTATAAAGTAGCGATACACACGTTTCATAGTTTCGGAGTCGAGATTATAAGCGGTTACCCGGAATATTTTTATAGCGGCACGATATTTTCCCCCGTTGATGATTTAGGGCAGATTCAGATACTTGAAGAAATAATTGAGGAACTCTCGTACGACGATCCTCTACGGACAATCCATCCCGAGGGTGGATATGCTTATATTAACAGCATTAAAGAAGCCATAGGCGATTTAAAGAAGGCCGGACTCACCCCTGAAGAATTCCGTTTAGTACTGGAACGGAATAAGACGTGTTACGAACATCTGAATCCTCAAATTAATTCAGTATTTGCTCCGAGAATAGCAAAGAAATCAATTGGAATCGTTGCAGGTCTCGTAGAAAACTTGAGTTCTGAGAATGCCCTTGATACGGCATTTCTGGATATAAAATCAATCGTAGAGTCGGTGCGACATTCACTCACTCATATACTCGAAGATGCCGAGAGGAGCGCAAAGACAAAGCCTCTATCCGACTGGAAATCCGAATATACAAAAAAAGATGATAATGGAGCTCTCGTACTAAAGGATAGTCTCTATTCGGACAAACTCTTCTCTCTCGCGGATGTATATGAAGAATATCAAGAGCGGTTGTATAAAGAAAGATGCTATGATTTTGACGACATGATACTCGAGGCGATCCAGGGTATCGAGACAAATAAATCGCTGGGATACGAGCTCCATCAAAAGTATGAATACATACTGGTCGACGAGTTTCAGGATACGAATGAAGCGCAAATGAGGCTTCTTCGTCTCATAACGAAATACGGTGAAGACGGCCGGGAACCGAATGTTATGGTTGTAGGGGATGATGATCAGGCGATATACAAGTTTCAGGGCGCGGAATTGTCAAACGTTCTTAATTTTCAAAAAATTTATCCGGATACCAAAGTACTAAGCATTACTTCAAACTACCGGTCGACTCAGGATGTTCTGGATCTCGCGCGTTTTATCATAACAAAGGGAGAAGAACGTCTTGAGAATTTATATCCCGATATAGATAAAAACATAGTTTCTTCGAATGCCAGGGTCGAGCCCGGAGAAATCGTTTCAAAGTCCTTTCCCACAAATTTACACGAATATTTCTGGGTAGGTCGTGAAATCGAGAGGCTCATTCAAACGGGCAAATGCCCGAGTAGTATAGCCGTCATAGCTCGAAATCACAGGCAGCTTGAGGAGATCGCGCTCTTACTAAATAAAATGGAGATACCCCTCATATACGAGAGATACAACAACGTGCTGAGGGAGCCTCATGTGCGTCAGCTTATTCAGATATCCCGTTTTATCAGCTCCGTTTGCCGGAAAAACATGGACGAGGCGGACGAGTATTTACCGGAAATTCTCAGTTATCCCTTTTGGAAAATAGACCGGAAGGTTATATGGGATATTTCAAAAAAAGCTGGAAACAGGAGGGCCGGGTGGCTTGACATAATGGAATCCTATCATGATGAAAATATCAAACGGGTGGCTGATTTCTTAATACAGCTTGGAAAAGAATCCTCCTTCGAGACGCTCGAGCACATTCTCGATAGGATAATGGGGGCTCATGAGGAGCTCGTTCCCGATAACGACGAAGACGAGTTAGAGAGCCCGGATGGGGTTTCTGACCAAAAATTTGTCAGTCCCTTCAAGGATTATTATTTCGGGGAACGCAGACTGGAGGAAAATCGCGTCGAGTATATAAAATTCCTTTCGGGCCTTCGCACCTTTATCCAGGCATTAAGGGACTACAGGAAGGGAGAGCTTTTAAAGATCGATGACCTTGCCGAATTTGTGGGGCTTCATGAAAAAAACAATGTCCCGGTAATTGACAACAGTTTTTTCGTGAATTCAGGTGATTCGGTCAGCCTTCTCACCGCTCATAAAGCGAAAGGGCTTGAGTTCGATACGGTTTTTGTAATTAACTGTCAGGAGGAAATCTGGACACGAAAGGGCAGGGGGTCTTTGCTACCATTCCCCCTTAATCTTCCGATTAGCCCTGCGGGCGATACCCTGGACGATCAGCTTAGATTATTTTACGTAGCTGTAACGAGAGCCGGAAGCAATCTCTACATTACTTCTTACGAAACGAAGGAAAACGGGAATATTTCGTCAAGGCTTCATTTTATTCAGGATTCCGGAGAGAGCGAAGAGTCGGGAGCTAAGTTAAGAAAGGCGTTAAGCGTAGACCGGGAAGATATAGACGTTTCTGAGATACCTGATACCGGGGATGTGTTAACAGTCTCGTGGGAATCGTACCATGCTCCGCCGGTCGTTCATGACGAAAAGGCTGTTTTCGAGAAGACTCTGGAGGAGTACAAGCTCAGCGTGACTCACCTGAACAATTTTTTGAATGTAACAAAAGGAGGCCCCCGTTTATTCTTTGAGCAGAATCTGCTTAGATTTCCTCAATCCAAGACCCCCGAGGGTTCTTACGGCTCTGCTATTCACCGAATAATGGAGGCCGTTTACAGGCATCTGAAACAAGCCGGAGAACTTCCCTCCCTTGAAATGGTGCTGGGCTGGTATGAGCGTGAGTTGGCATATGAAAGATTGAATGAAAAACACTTCAAGGATTATTTAAAGAAGGGGAGGGATAGATTGACTATTTTTTATGATAAGAAGATTGAAAATTTTCATCCCTCCCACTTCTCGGAAGTTAATTTCAGCGACCAGGGAGTTGTGATAGGCAAGGCTCATTTAACCGGGAAGATCGACAAGATGGTCCCTCTGAACGAAGCGGAGATTGCGGTCCATGATTTTAAAACGGGTAAGCACAAAACGGACTGGAAGGGGAGCGGACAATACGAAAAAATACAGCTTCATCAATATAAAAGACAGCTGGTTTTTTATAAGCTTTTAGTCGAACACTCAAAAGACTACGGAGCTGAATACAAAGTAAATCGCGGAGTGCTTGAGTTCATCGAGCCTGAAAAAGGAGAGTTATTCGACTTGCGCGCCGAAATTGAAAGGGAGGAATGTGAGCGAACGGCTCAGCTGGCATCCATTGTGTTTGATAAGATCAGTAATCTGAATTTCCCCGACGTCAGACGCTACGCACAGGATTTAAGCGGAATCTTGAATTTTGAGGACGATTTGCTCGAAGGTAAAGTATGATTGGTTGTTTATTATCGGCCTTACCTCTTTTTATAATTGACAAGGACGGGGGTGAGGAGAGATGCAATATCTCTCCTCTTGAAGTTACGGTTAATTCACAAAAAGAACCCAGCCGGTCTGATCACTCCCCTCTACCTTACCGGTGATTTCGACGTTGGTTTTATTAGGATTCTGCTCAATTTTCATTAAGCCGTCCTGGAGCCCCTGAAGAGAATAAACCCTGTCCTCGGTCACCAGAACATGCTGATGCGGCGGTAAGCCGTCGCAGGGACCGGTAGCAATAACCGGTTTAACATTACCGCTGCCGTAATCCGGTATCAGGCATACGACATTGCCTTTCTTGGTTTGCACGCCCTCATCTGCTGAGTAGGAAAAAGTCGAGAGCAGACTTGAAAAAGCGACTGCCATTATTAACGACAAGCCCATAACTTTGATTCGCTGCATATTTAATACCTCCAAACGGGATTTAATCGAACTATATATATTTAGACGCGGAATAATGACAAAGGATGTTAATTTTTTTTAAACCATAAGTATTCCTTATATTCTGACATTGCGACTATTTCTCTCCAAGATATGTCTTTGTCAATTCTATAGTCTTTGTATAGGTATTCATGAAGACTGCGCAGCCTGCACAACCCTTCAGGTGTTTTTCAATTTGTTTTCAGTGTCAGGGTGTAGTTCCCCGCTAAGGTAAGCAGGGATTAAATCTGCAGTATCCCTGCCGGATTCAATGTTGTGAAGCCCCTTAATTGTGGAATAAATCCGCCTATTCATAATGTCTGATATAAGTTATCAGAAGTTCCGGGTAGCTAAATGGGTTCACATATCGCGGCAATACCCTGCAGCTAGGCTTGTTTCGGGCACGCCAATACCCCGTGCTGAATTTCAAGGGGCTTCTAATTAAAGTCAATATCCCGGTTGTGCGGATACTTTACCTCTTAGAAAGAGTCTTGCCCTGTGCAGTCTTCCCTTTACAGCCGCGACAGTCATACCGAGAACCTGTCCGATCTCGGGATTGGTAAGCTCTTCTATTTCGCTCAGAACGACAATCGACCTATCCAAAGGTGAGAGAAGTCCAATTGCCTTCTCTACTATGACCAGCATTTCCCTGGCTGCGGCCCTGTTTTCTACGTCCTGCGACCAGTCAATCAGAGGTGTCTCAATATGGCGGCCTTCATCGTTGAATTTGAGCATGTAGTTATCGAGTGAAATAGCCCCGTTTTTTTTGGTTTTTCTGAGTCTCGATATAGCTTCGTTTATAACAAGACGGTAAAGCCAGGTTGAGAATTTAGAGTCTCTCCTGAAAGTGTGTGCTTTCCTGTATAGGGTCAACGACACATCTTGTAAAATGTCTTCAGCGTCGTTGTAATTCTTGGTAATTTTAAAGGCGGCAAGAAAAATTTTTTTCTTATACCTGGCAAGTATTTCTTTAAATGCTTTTTCCTCGCGTCCCTCAGCGATCAGCTTTATGAGGTGCTCATCGGAAAATCCGTTTATATCAGTGCCCGAGCCGCTAAGTTGAGCATTACTCCTGTCTTCTTGATAACCAATTTTCGCGGTGTTCATATTTCATTGTCCTTTATCGATGCCCCGCTGCATTTTTAAGGCTGTGACTATATGTACGAAACCTTTTTAGTTTCAGATTCAGAAAATGTATGAGAACTCCGAACCATTTGCTCTTAAATTATTGTTGAGGGGATATTCAAGATAATTAGGTGGGATGGGGATGGGATACCGGTTCCAGTGTTCAGGGTTTTCAACTGCCGGGAGCTTAAGTGACGCGGAATGGAAAAAATATGATTGTCTGAGGCGTAGTCTTGCCTGTCTACCTGGCTTTGAATCCTTCTATTACGGATAACGCGCGAATAGTCTCTGCCACCGTCCAGGCCTGGGCTATGCATCCTCTCGGCGTCATCGGGGCGTCCCCGTCAAAAATTTCGCTGAGTGTTCCGATACCGTGTGAACGTACTTGATCGAGCATCGGCGACAGAAATTCCCTGGCTTTCTTCCTGTCTTTATAAACCCTCAGATAAGCGAGAGCGAAGTGCCCCAGAAGCCATCCCCACACCGTGCCCTGATGATAGGCTCGATCGCGCTCCTCCTGCCCCCCGCCGTAACGACCCCTGTAATCGGGGTGTCCGGGAGAAAGGCTTCTCAGACCGTAGGACGTAAGCAGATTTCGCGAGCAGGCTTCGAGCACCTTTTCTTGTTGGCCGGGAGTAAGGGGGCTCTCGGGTAAAGATAGTGCGAATATTTGATTTGGTCTTAACGAAGGGTCGTTTCCGTCCGGTCCGTCGATTACATCGTAACAATAATTTTTTTCCTCGTTCCAGAAACATGCGAATCCGTTCAGTGCCCGCTCGGCGGCAATTTCGTATTTTTTATAAGGCCTTTTGAGGCTTTTTGCAAAACGGGACATCGAGGAAAGCGCGTTATACCAGAGGGCGTTTACTTCAACCGGTTTGCCGATTCTTGGCGTAATCACCCGGTCCCTGACTTTAGCGTCCATCCACGTTAGCTGCGCACCTTCCGCACCCGCATATAGCAGCCCGTCCTCAGTGTCAACCTTTATGTTATATCTTGTCCCCTTGAAGTGCCAATCAAGGGTCTCCTCCAGCACAGGGTAGAGCACTTTTAAAAACGTTATGTCTTTTGTCGTCTCAAAGTATTGGCGGATCGCCTCAAAGTACCACAAAGTAGCGTCCACCGTATTGTATTCCGGCGCTTCCCCTTCATCGGGGAATCTGTTAGGGAGCATCCCCTTGTCGATATACCCGGCGAAGGTCTCAAGAATCGATTTCGCTATACTAATTCTCCCGGTATGAATAGCCAGACCCGGAATGCTGATCATCGTATCCCTTCCCCAGTCTCCGAACCAGTGATAGCCGGCGATTATGCTCTTCCCGACTCTGTTTTTCTTTATCGTCCTGTCCACTATAAACTGGTCTGCTGAAAGGGCGAGACGGTCAAGGTCCCAAGATTTAATAACCGGATTTTTCCCTTTTACAAAGCCTGATTTTTCGGCCAATTCCCTTTCATATTCTCTGAACCGTGTAAGTTCCCGGTGTCCGTCCGATACGGCAAATTCATCGGTACCGGCGACAATAGTCAGGGATTCTCCAGCGGTTAGAGCGGCGCTGAAAGTGCATGCATTCAGATGGTCTTCTCTGTAGTCGAGTCCCCTGTACTTCTCCTGAGCCAGATTAAAGCCGTAGTACCATTCGTTTGATATATTCACTTTCGCTCTGTCCGCAAGTGCATAAAAGGGAACGGCGCCGTCATAGGCATTGACCCTGATACCCTGATCGGTTTCGCATACTTTCATATTCCGGCCCCC
This sequence comes from Deltaproteobacteria bacterium, assembly GCA_040223695.1. Taxonomy (NCBI): domain Bacteria; kingdom Pseudomonadati; phylum Myxococcota; class Myxococcia; species Deltaproteobacteria bacterium. The sequence continues at coordinate 111,160 of JAVKFU010000007.1, read as the reverse complement.
TCTCAGGGTTCTGCCGTGATAATCCCTGTAATTCACGAGAGCCTTTATATTGAGGCCGATCGGGCCGCCTGCGCGCAGTACCATATATCTGACAAATGTTGTATTCTCCCCCTTTTTCATCCATACCCGCTTCTCTAGGATTGCGTCGGCAAGCGCATAGCTCCAGACCGGCATGGTGCCGTCGAGAGAGAAACTCTCTATGTTTATATAACCGTCAGGGTCTACCGATCCGTCCGCCCAGCGGTTTGAGCTCAGGGGGTAATTTAATCCGTTATAAGAAGCTGTCTCATCGAATTTCGCGACGAGAAGGTGCCTTCCCAGAGGCGGTTTAAGCGCCGCCACGAGAAGTCCGTGGTATCTCCTTGTAAGCATCCCGGCAATAGTTCCGGAAGCGTATCCGCCGATACCGTTCGTTACGAGCCATTCGCGCTTTTCCGAGTTACTCAGTTCACAGCAAATGTCTCTTCCGAACTTAATGGTCATAGGGGACTTTCGGGTTATGCCGATTTATTCGATGAAGGTAAGGATATACCTTTTCAATTCAAATTGGAATTCCTGTAGCCCGCCCCTGGAATATTTTGCGGAAGCCCCGGTGTTGTGAGTTGGATAAATTTATTTATCACTCGAAAAGTTTCGTATACTTCCCGTAACCTTCTTCTTCAAGGTTTTCTTTGGGTATAAACCTGAGTGACGCGGAGTTTATACAGTACCTGAGGCCTGTAGGCGCGGGTCCGTCGTTAAAAATGTGTCCCAGGTGTGAGTCCGCGTTTTTACTGCGAACCTCTATTCTCTTCATAAAGAGGCTGTTGTCCTCGACCTCTACTACGTTTTCCGGCACAAGCGGCTTAGTGAAGCTGGGCCAGCCGGTTCCGGATTTAAATTTATCGGAGGAGCTGAAAAGCACTTCTCCTGAAACAATATCAACATATATTCCCTGTTTTTTATTGTCCCAGTATTCGTTGCTAAACGGGCGTTCTGTGCCCTCCTCCTGAGTTACCTTATACTGAAGCGGGGTGAGTTTTTTCTTAAGCTCTTCAGTAGAGGGTTTTACGAAGTTCCCGGGCGCGCCTGCCTTAATTTCCATCTTATCGCCGCTTTTTTTTGCGGTATTCGTATCACTATACGCTTGCTCGGCGTGGATATTTTTTGCGTAATTAAATATATTCGCAGCGAAAAATAAAGCGAAGGCTATTGTAATTGCTATTGTTCTATTCATTTCGTACGGCCTCCCTTTTTGAGCTTGTCAGACTATACATACGTATTTGAAATGTCTTTGGATTTCTATTCTTTATAGTTTACTCGAGAAAACTTTATTGAGGGAGTTATGTAATGAGGGTAGGGCCGGTTTATACTCTCAGGGATAGTCGGTCTGTTTGCTGTTTAGAAAACTGAGATTTTACTCCGAATATCCGTACTTTCTCCAGTTCCCTATAACTTTGTTCTGCAGCTCGTGCGGTACGTTATGCTTGAAACTCACAATATGAGAACTGTCGAATGAAGGTATAAGCCCGTTATATATGACCTTGGTGCTGCTCATATCCTTTTTCTCAGCCGCGTTCAGGTAATGAACTAGGGGCATGGTTTTCTCATGAGTGTATAGATGCGCGTCCGTATCCGGATGGCAGCGTGTGGCGTAGGCCCAGATAACCTCGTTCAGATTGCTCGGGTCTATATCGTCGTCAAGGAGTATCACTTTTGGTATATCCACTCCGGGTTTACTTTCAAAAATTATGTCCTTGGCGGCGTGCGTTAATTTCAGAGCGTACTTCTCCGACAGGTCCGTTCTGCTTACGGTTACGACAAACCAGTGTAATGCGCTTTCCAATACGCCGAAGCATGAAGTTGCCGGGAATCCTTTTTTTCTAAGTTCGGCGAGCAGGAGGGCGGAATACATTATTCCGCAGCAGGTCTGCGTATCCTCGACAGGGAAACCGGCGGAGACCACGGGTAGGATGGGATTATTTCTGTGTGTGATAGCCGTAGCTTTAAAAACGGGTTCGGGATGCGCCTCTCCCATATAACCTGCGAACTCCCCCATAGGGCCCTCGCTTATTTTCTCGGTATCGGATATTGTTCCCTCGATAACTATTTCGCACGTAGCCGGTACCTCCAGGTCAACTGTTTTACACGGAACTACCTCTACCGGCTCTCCGAAGTGAGCGCCCATAATGTCAGCCTCGCTGACGTTTTCCGGAAGCGGTGTCGCGGAGAAGAACGGTACGGCAGGCTCACAGCCGAGTGCAAGAGCAAACGGCGTCGGCTTCCCTCTGTCATTCCACATTTTGTGAATTATTCCCAGATGCTGCTGAGGTGCTACAAGGCCCGTCATGCGGTTTTTATCTATCAGCATGATCCGGGCGATAGACCAGTTTGTCCATGTCTTATCCGGTGTTTCTACAACTACCGTGCCCCAGGTATTGAAATAGCGTCCCGCGTCTCCTTTGTGTATATACGGAGCGGGCAGGCTCGTTAAGTCAACTTCTTCCCCGACATATAGATTCTCATGGCAAATTCCCTCCTTGACCGTCACTGGCTGGATCCCCTCTTTTATAATCGAGTTTGCCAGTGTGTTTACTATTTCGTTCGGGTCTGTATCGGGTTTGAATCCCAGAGAGCAGGCGATACGGGACATCTTCAGGCCCTTTTGGCTGCTTAGACCTGCGGGGGCTCCGAGTACTCTCGCCCCGTTTTGAATCCCCTTTATTTTATTAAAAAGAGGCGCGGGAGCCCTGAGCTCGCAGACCCTTCTTATTATAGCGCCAATTTCAAGATTTAGATCGACTTCTTCATCTATTTCCTGAAGCTCCCCAATAGATTTCAGAATAGTGATGTAATCTCTAATGTCTTTTATTCTATTCATATTACTGCCCCCTTAAATAATAAAATCGCAAAATTAAGGTTTAAATAATACAAAATCCTTAGTTTCGATTGTAATCCAAGAGGGAGATTTCTACAACTTGTTATTATATCGATTAATTTGTGTTTTTATTTTGTGAAAAGCCCCCTTGACGGGTGTGAAAATGTTTCAGGCGCCCTTTTCCAACAGGATTTTGGAAGGCTTAGGCAGTTTCTTAAGTTTGATGCCGAATTTATCGACAATATTAATTTTTATATACGAGACGGCCTCCTCTACAGAATCTGTCAGTATCAATAAATCAAGGTCGTGAGGATCTATCGTCTTTTCTTCCACCATCGAGTCAAGAAGCTCCATCAGAGGCTCGAAGTATTCTTTGCCTACCAGTATTATCGGAAAGTTAAAAATCTTTTTGGTTTGAATCAGGGTAAGGGTTTCAAAAAGCTCGTCCATAGTGCCCGCGCCGCCGGGCATGACTACAAACGCGTAGGAGTATTTCAGCAGCATTACCTTTCTCACAAAAAAGTATTTAAATGTAACCATAATGTCCAGGTAAGGATTGTGGCCTTGTTCCATCGGGAGAATTATATTGCAGCCGACGGATTTTCCTCCGGCTTCCTTTGCGCCTCTGTTGGCTGCTTCCATAATCCCGGGGCCCCCTCCGGTCATTATGGTAAAACCCATTAAAGCAAGTCGATGTCCTATCTCCCTTGCGAGCTCATAGTAGCGTGTATCGTCCTTTGTTCTTGCTGAGCCAAAAACGGTTACAACGGGCCCGACGAAATGGAGTATGCGGAATCCATGAAGAAATTCTCCCATTACCCGAATTAAAAACCAGAGTTCACGACGACGGGAATGCGGCCCCTCTATAAATTCCCTGTCTTCCATGACATGCTTTCTGCGGGTGGGTCTTTTAAAGATATTTTTGATGTATTCTAGCAATTTCAGTTCTTTAAGCGATCAGTATTTGATGATTCTTACCGTTGTTTGTAAATATAAAGTACATGATTTTAATACCTTAAAATTAAGGCAGATGTCAACAAATGCTGTTTGAATACGAGGTAATTTTTACTTGCGGAGAGGCGCTATAAAAATTATGAATCGGGGATAATTGGTAATAGGGCAGCCTAGCCAGAGGGAATGGTGAAATGTTCTTCTTCCTTTTAAAGGACTGGATTTGGCGTCTCGGGCCTTACGGGGTTGTTTCAACTGAAATGTAGCTTTAATACACTGCGGAATCGGGAATCGCTCCGGACTGTATTACATATCGGTTAATAATCTCTTTAGCGTATTCGGAACCCTGAGCGCTGTCGTATTGTCCGCCCGCTTCAATGTTGTCCGCGTACTCAAACAGATACTCGTAGAGCTTCTTATCATCGTAGCTGCTGCTCAGCTTGAGCGGAGAATTGTTCGATATCACCTCTGTCCATGATTTTCTTACATCACTCCAGAAAGGAGCGGTTCGGTTCCAGTAATCTACTGCGGCCTTCGAGTCGAATTCCTTAATATTTTCGTAACGGTTAACTCCTATTTCTTTAACCAAGTAAGGATTATTCCCTGATGGATTTCCGTTATCATCGACAACCAGTTTCAGGTTTTCCTGCTCATGCACCCATCCGACAGGTGTTATGACGACGCGGTTTATGCTGTCGAGCACATTATAGTCGTCCCTGACGCTGAACTCTCTTCTGGGTAAAGGGCGCCAGGTTCCGGAGCTTGTCCAGCTCGGATAGTTTCCGGCATACGTCCATTCTCCGAGAGCTTCATATCTGGGGGTGTCGTCTACCTGAAAAACTGCCTGCGACCACTTTCCCCTGGATTCAGTTCCCGGTACTTTGATTTTCCGCCAGGTATTATTACCCTTGAATTCGAGAATCTCAGTGTCCTCGTAAGTCCAGTCCTGCCGCCAGTGCTTGGCGACCACAGGCCCTTCCGTTTTGCCGTTTTCGTCCACAAAGTACATGATCAGTATGTGCTGAAGGCTTATGAAATCTCCTGTGTCCTCGATTACCTCTATGTATTCGGTAGCCCATGACTGATAAGGCCGGTCAACCTTGTAATCGCTTCTGAGTGGGACGGTCTCGATGAAATTAAACGTGACCCTGTAAGTACCCGCCATTGACAGGATTGCCCTCCGGTCACGCTCGTATTTTGTGACTCCGGGCTCCATGACCGAAAGCCATCCGGGACTCGGGGATTTGTCCAATGTAACCGGAGCGCCCTCGGTCACTCCTCCTCTCGGTTTCATTCCATCGTTATCCGAGTATGGCCAGCTGAATGTAAATCGGTGGTCCGGTTCGGGGCTTTGTTTGGCTACGCAGCCGCCAAGAATAAGTAGTAACGGAATCATTAATGCCGCAAGTTTTATCATCATAATGTTTTTCTAGACATTTAAAATCATACCTAACAAATTAGAAGATTCGAGGTCGGGCAGCGTTCTTGACTTTGAGTTCTGAGAACCACCGCCGGCTACTGTTCTGACGGTATGGAATATGAATTGTGGCGGAAACGGTTATTTTTCCTGCCGCTCGTTTTTGAATGAGGAGAGGGCGGACTCTACATCTGTGTATGATGGGCTCCGTAATTTCCAAAGAATACCAGCGGGACTTTGCGGGAAGGAGAGGAGCGTACACGAATGCTTTCTTGGTTTCATAGCGTGGAGTTCCCGAGACACGGGGCTTGACTAATGCATATTCATTTTTAACTAATTATTTCCCGTATTGACAGCGCCCTTGAGATAAGCTATATTTGACGTGAGGTTGCAGTAGTTCTAGACCAACGTAAGATTCCAATCTGAAGTGATTTCGAACCACTAGCATAACCCAATTTAAAGATAGGAGGTAAGCCAGCTATGTCAGAACGTAAAATTGGCACTGTGAAGTGGTTCAATTCTACAAAAGGTTTTGGTTTCATAGAGGTTGAGAATGAAGATGATGTTTTCGTTCACTACAGTGAAATCAACGCTACAGGCTTTCGTTCCCTCGAAGAGGGACAGCGTGTAGAGTTCACCGTTGTTGACGGACAGAAAGGTCCTCAGGCTCAAAACGTTGTTTTAGCTTAAAACGGTTAAAAAAAGTGCGCCGGATAATTCCGGCGCACTCTCTCTTATTTCAAAAATCAGATTTATTACTATTGAAAAGCCCTTATACTTCCCATTTTAAATTTCGGATTTCCGGTAATTTCAGAAAATTCCACCCTTTTGTTTACGTTGGGTATCTCCGGTTTGAATGCGAAATTCGTGATAGATTTGTCGAATATCCAGTCTTTGAGTATGGCAATGAACTGAGGTGATTCCGGGAGATTCTTGTAGGTAATCACGAGTTTTCTGGGAATCGGGCGCTTTCCGTCTTCTATCCAGATTTGCCAGTCGATGTCTTTCTCGACGAAATAAAGATGCTGGCACTTCACGCCAAAAACTTTACTGGGGCCGAAATTTTCAGCCGATACCACATTCTTTGTCATTGTTTTAAATGTATTTATAAAAAGGAATTCGCTTAAAGCGGGCGCGAAACCGTACTGCTCGTAAAGCTTGTCCAGCGCCTGATCGACTGATTGTGGAAGAGTGGCCAATGAAAAATCGTTGGCCGGTACTTCGAGCAGAGTAACCTTGCCGGTGTCGTACCAAATTTTGTACCCGCCCAGATCGCTTATGTACTGGACATAAAATTTATCGGGCTTCTTTAAATAAACGGTTTCACTTGCGTCGTACTGAACCTTTTGACCCGATTCAAGTACCACGTCGTACATAATTTCGGCCTTGAAGGTATATTGGTATTTACTTCCCATAAAATAACTCATCTCCTGAAGGAGACTTTCCGCTTTCGGGTCGATATCGGGATTACTCTCCTGGGCTGCTACGAAGCTGGCGGGAAGCATAATAGAAAATAATCCCAAGATAAGGGATATCGTGACCGATATCTTTAGTGAATTCCGAAATGCTCTTTTTAAGACTGTTCCTGATGACTGATTCATTTTATCCCTCCATTGCTTTAAATTTAGGCCTGTAATTTTTTTTGTAAACACCCGTATGCGGAAAACCACCGATACAGTATTATCATGCTTAATCAACGAATTACAAGAAGTGTGATTCCTAATTAGCGATGCCACGGTAATTCTATCATTTAAGCGATAATGCCGTTGACTTAGAATTAAATAAGTGAAATACTTGCGGGTAGTGTAGCCTGTTTCAATCTTAATCAGTATTGTGGGATGCCAACTCATAGTGATTTTACATCTTGTTCTAAGTAGCGGAGGATATAATGAAAATCTATATAATTCTGATTAAGTCTATGCTTATTCTTTCCGTATTTTTTGTTCCGTCATCGCGGGCTCAAATAAATTTTGTGCCTAATGATTTGATGACGACACCTTTCGGGCCTGCTTTTGCGGACATAATCCTCGAGCCCTCCAATTTTCTACCTTGCGAGGGCGGACCGATAGCCCTGTGTTATTACTCCGGTCCGGAGCCTGAGAAATGCGAGCTTGTAGGAGACGGGACATTCGCGAATTGTGAATGTTTCGAAATTTCTTATGGAAAATATTTTGTAGACATTAATGCGATCCTGAATCTGGATGTATATCTTGAGACGATTGAGAAATGCGGAGCGGACGGCAGCGCTTGTCAGACTACTAACTCTGCTCCGGTGTGCGGTTCTATCAATAACGGCAGTTTTATTCCCGGCACGGACATGATTTCCACGTTTAGCTTCGATTGTGTGCCGGAAGAGGGCCTGGGAGAGACGAACTGCGCCCCGTCCTTGTACGCGGGATGTATGACAGCCCCGTGTACCAGAACAGGTGAAGAAGGGATTGTAGAATGTCTTTGCCCGACGTTCAACGGGCCGTATCAGGTAGGGCTTAACAATCAGGTGTGCGATCTGGGAGAAGATATGGTCTGGTCCGCGGCCTTTAATCCGAACGCTACAGGGACTTTGCCCACACCGCCTTTTGACGGTTGCATACCGGACGCCCCGGAGTCGATTGGAGGATGCCCTTTATTGCCGGACGATATTCCTCTTCCCCCGGATAACGTTAATTGTGAGGAAGTATGCGATGAGTATGGAAGCTGCCAATCCGCAAATGGGATTGAGATAGGCTATACATGCGATGCAACCTTATGTACTTCGCAATGTAATGACAGGGATTTGGTCGAAGAGGCATGTTCGGGGCTTCAGAGCTGTGACGTGTCGGAAATTATCAAACTGGAGGAAGAGGCGGGATGTAGCTGCTGTGCAAGCCAGATTTGCGGTTGTATTGCTAATAGTAAGACCGAAGCCGCTATATTCGATGTGAACAAACTGCAGCGGGAAAGGGGAATTACACCTCAGTGCGATATAAACGGTACCCTGTGCGGCGAAAAGGAAAAAAGTGGCGGCAGTTCGAGCTGTGCGCTTGCACCGGCAGCCGGAGGGGAGAGAGGCCTCCCTTTATGGCTTCTGATACCGGGCTTGATACTGGCGAGGAAATTATTCGGAAAATCTGCATGCTGACGTTATAAAATTAGGGATCTTTTGCCGAATAATAAATGTGCTATAAGATTATTAAATAAAATCAAATTTGGGGGGCTGAGATAAAATGAAGAAAATCGTAATTTCATTCGTCGTCGTTATAATGGTTGCAATTGCCGGTGTTTACCTGGGCGCCAGGCCTGTTCAATGCAAGGACTGCAACCAGGGAAAGCAGTGCAACACCTCCTATGACTGCGGGGAAATAGGGGTGTGCTATTGCCAGTATTCCTATGAAGAAGAGATGGATACGGGGGGAGGAATTCCCGACTTCGGTACTTGCTACTTCGAGTGAAAATACCGCTGCGTGATTTAAGGGGTTTAGGAAAACGTTACGAACTAAATAGCGGACTGTTATCTGTTTTTACGAATTCATTCACTCTTTACAGCCATTTCTCCACTCTTCAAGCGAACTGTTGAAACCCCTCAGCGCGGGCGGGATATCGACGCTGTAGAGCATTATGTCTATGGGGTCTAGGGTTTGCTGATAAGCGTTGAACGTATCTGCTGTTCCGTATACCAGAGTAGCTCCCGAAAGATCGAATTCATCAAACCCCTCTCCGGGCTGTCCGGTATATGCAATGAAGGATTTGAGTGACGTACCGTCCGGTCCATTTTTGCGGCTACCGGAATCATCGGAATTGAATCGCAGCTGATCACCTAAAACCGATTCAACCCCCTCACTGTCGGTGACAAAGATAATCAACCCGCCTCCGTTCTCTTCGAAGGATTCAATATTGGTAACGTTATAAAACAAGGGCGGCGTTAGTTTGACTGAGTCTTTTGAACGGCAGCTTAGAAGCCCCGTTCCCGAAAAATCGTTCCCGGAGTGATCCATATTGATTGAAGGCGCTATTAAAAAACATTGCGCGCCGCATACCAGGTCAGGAGGAATAGATTGCCTGGAATCTTCTTTTGTGTTTTTTACAATATCATTCAGGAATCTGATCGTTCTGTCGGATATTTTTTCGACAGGGGTCTTTACGTTAAAACCCTCTGTCTGCGCCCGGACTACAAGGGTTGAGCACGCCGTTATAAATATAGCGAATAAGATCATGTATAGCAGGTGTTTCATTGGCAACCTCTCCCGGAGCGACTGTTATTGGTGATATTTTATATTATTCGAAAAAAGTTAAGAATGTGTGAAGAGCCGCTTGATTTTTTATTTACGCTTGCTATTTATCCTCAAGACACGGAAGCCACGGTATGTCAGTGATTCCCGGATCAATGCCGAGCTGTTTTATAAGCGTAGTTACCTGACCTCTGTGATGCGTCTGATGGTTGAACATGTGTGTCACAAGCACCCATCGTGGAAGTGTTCTTTTAAATCCCTTCACATTGCTCTCGTAGTCGTATTCACTATTCAGGTCTTCGGGTGTCAGGCTCCGGGCCCATTCGAGTATTTCGACATCTGTCTTTTCCTGGGCCGCTCGGAGTTCTTCAAAGTCATCGAAGAGGTCCGCGCCTATCTCCCTCGGCGTGAATTTGTTGTCGCGGAGCCTTTCGAGCCACGCAATGTCGCCGTAATAGATATGGTTAAGGGTACTGTGGATCGACTTAAAAAACGCGCCCATATCCTTCTTCCGTAGGGCGTCCGGAATCCCGCTGCATACACCGTATATTTTATAGTCCATCCATTTGTTGTACTCGGCCATTAGCTCGTAATAATTCTTCGGGAACATAAGCGGTCAGTCTTCCTTGCCGTCTTCTTTTCATAAAGAATGGAATGTACTAATACGTTACGGGTCTTATTTACAAAAGATGGTAAATGATCATAAAGACGTAACGAAGATTCTTGGCCTTGTCTTTAATTTCATGCGTATCGCTCATTGTCCTTACCTGCAGCTCTAGAAAGCTGTTGTAGTGTTCTGCCACGGTTTTGAATTCTTCAAAATCTATCTTTATCGGATCATATATCATGAGCGGGCGCACATTCAGTTTTGCGCTTTCAACAATAAGGTCTTCTCCTTCTACGTGAGTGTGAAACCATCTTTCGGAGTCGGGCAAAGGGAGTTCGATTCCCGATCCCACTTTTGATTTGAGCAGTTCCCACTCTTTCTGCTTTGATTCACTGAAATCGATTTTTCTGTCGAATAGCACTATCTTGTTCCTCCTTGTGTCGGCACGGTTGAATTATTATCAGAATGTAACCGTTTTACGGGGAATTGCTACTATCTTATGCCTCTTCCCTCAGCCTCCCTGTCACCTAGCGGCTCTCCCTGGGGGACCATGGATTCCGGCTCGTCAACCAGAGGTTCTTCCTCGGGAACGAGTGGTTCAGGCTGGTCAACCAACGGCTCGGGCTCTTCTACTTCGGGTTCCGCCTCTCCCGGAAAAGGCTCCGCTTCCTCCACATAGGGCTCAGGCTGTTCGACGACAGGCTCGGGTTCTTCAAACAACGGATCGGGTTCCGAGATCGCGCTGTCGGAAGAAAGAGCGGGGTCGTACATTTCCCCCGGCTCCGGGGCCCTGGGCGTGTCCGGTACGGGCGGAGGCCCTATTTCTTCTTCATATTGAATTAGCGGACTCTTGTGTGCCGGGGAAAGATTCCATGCTGCGGCATTGTGAATAAATGGAAGTAACGAAGCCGCGTAGACCATAGTCAGAAAGAGCATAGTGAAAAGTATTTTGTCTCCTAGCGATTTTCTCATTTGTTCCTCCTGTTGTTGTAATCTTCTTCAATCCTCATTTTTTCCTTCCTTCAGTTGTTATTTCCGAAGCTCAATTGATATGTCTTGTTCACGTTACCCGGCTAGCGCGCAAGCGGCGGCGGCTGCTCGACGAGCGGACGGGGCATCTTCACCAGTGGAGCGGGCCGTCTAACCAGAGGACGGGGCCTGGTAACGAGAGGATGCGGGCGCTTAACCAACGGTAGGGGTCTCTCTACGAGCGGAGCGGATTGTTTTACCAGCGGGCGCGATTGTTCTACAAGAGGATCGGGTCTATTCACAAGCGGCGCTTCACGCTGAACAAGGGGATTGGGACGATCTACCAGGGGGTTTCCCTGATCGACCAGCGGATCGGGTTGCTCCACCAAAAACAGATCCTGATCGGCGGTATATTCCCATTCTTCATCGTCGGCTGAGTGTTCGTCAAAATAGTATTCATATTCCTCCGGATAATATTCGTGATCGTGCGTGTATTCAGACCCCGGAAGGTACGCAAATCCGTATTCGTCATATTGAATTTCGGTATCGGAAAAAGACTCGAAATATTCATCCTCTGATGAAGTGCCCATTATTGGATAAGTGCAGACTATAAAAAACGGGAATATAAATAGTGCGAACGTGTGGAGTCTTATAGTTTTCGATAAATGTTGTTTCAATTGCGCGCCTCTTTTTAAAAAGGAATCATAACATCTTCAGTTTTTTACAGGGGTTGCCGACAGTACTTCTATATCGGTTACCTTGTAGTTCTGATTGCCTGCGCCCATGGTAATTCCGCCTTTGAGATAGGTGTCCTTGCTGTTAGGGGGAACAGTTACGGGCAGGATGCCGGTGGTCGTGGCTATAATTCCGGCAGCGGGGTGTGAGTATGAGGCATAATAGAGTTTGATTTTGATGTCTTTATAGGCGACGTCGGCCGTATTCTCTATTGTAACCGAGCTCAGCATTGCCACCCTGGCAGCCGTAAAGAAAGACCATTTGGTTACGTCGATGTACCATTCCGGGTGCAAAACCTGATTGCTGTCATAACTAAATTTATCGGACTCGGACGTCTCTTCTGCATAACTGGCGACGCTCAGGCCGATAAGAAGGGTTAAAACTCCACTTAACGCTATATTTTTCATCATAGACTAAGTTTAAACAATAAAGGGCTTATATTCCACAATCGTATAATGCTATTGTCTACTGAACGTGATCGTAACCTCGGTATGAAGGTAACGGCATGATTGCGGTATTCGGGACAGGCCTGCCGGGTGATTGCCCGCCTGAGAAATAGACTTAAACATCGCATTTTAGGGTTGGTCTACCCCACTAAAACTATTAATTAATCCGAAGGAGTTTTGAGGATCTCAAGCGTTTTGGCGGTCTCACGTACGAGTTCTTTAATTCCCTCTCCTGTGGCGGAAGAAATAGGGAAAATTTTTATTCCGGCTTTGTCGAAGTATCTTTTTACCTCTTTAAGCTTCTCCCTCGCTTCCGTAATGTCAATCTTATTGGGGACGACTATCTGGGGCTTTCGTGAGAGTTCTTCGCTGTAAGCACGGAGTTCTTCGTTCATAGTCTCGTAATCATCTATCGGGTTCCTCTCGGTCATGGGAGAGAGGTCGAGCACATGTATCAGCAGTTTTGTGCGCTCTATATGGCGGAGAAACTGGATTCCAAGCCCGGCCCCCTCATGCGCCCCTTCGATAAGTCCGGGTATGTCGGCTACGACGAATGTTTTTCCGTCCCCGTAGCTCACGACGCCCAGATTCGGCACGAGCGTAGTGAAAGGATAGTCTGCTACCTTCGGTCTGGCGGCCGATATTCTGGATATGAGGGTTGACTTGCCGGCGTTCGGGAATCCCATAATTCCCACATCCGCGAGCAGCTTAAGCTCAAGATGAAGCGTCTTTTCCTCGCCTTCTCCTCCGGGCTCCGCGTTTTTCGGCGCCTGATTCGTGGAGCTTACGAAACGTGCGTTACCCCTTCCGCCCATTCCTCCCTTTGCGACGAGAAGCGTCTCACCGTCCTCGGTTAAATCACCCAGCACTTCTCCGCTATCGTAATCCTTGATCACCGTTCCGATGGGGACCGGGACGCAGAGTGCGGGGGCGTTTTTTCCGTGCTGGTCCTTGCCCCTTCCGTGCTCGCCCCTTTTGGCCCTGTAATGCTGCTGGTAGCGGTGATCAAGAAGCGACGACAGGTTTTCATTTGCGATCATAACCACGTCTCCGCCATTGCCTCCGTCCCCTCCGTTGGGGCCCCCGCGGGGGACATACTTTTCCCTCCTGAAGCTGACGCAGCCCCTGCCTCCATCCCCGGCCTTTACATATATCTTCGCCTCGTCGATGAACTTGACCATGGCTAACTATTATAATCCTTTACCCTGCTCATTGGAAAAAGCCGTAATTATAACATTTAATAGGTATCGTGCGGTGGGGTATAATTTAGAAATGACATCATCAAAAAACCACGGCTATACAACCTCTTCACGCGACGAACCCTCTGTTCCCGAGCCCTCATATGCTGAGCGGGTTCGCACACTCGTTTACAGAAATAGAATGGGGACGCTTTCGACCCTCTCGGAAAAACATCCCGGCTGGCCTTTCGGCTCCCTCATGCCATACGGGCTTGACGAAAAAGGGAGGCCGATATTTCTCATAAGCACTATGGCCATGCATACCCACAACATCGAGAGGGACAGACGGGTGAGCCTTTTCGTTTCTCAGACCGACTCTCTGGGCGACCCGCTCGACGCCTCCCGCGTGACGCTTATCGGCGAGACGTCGAAAGTCCCGGAAAATGAAATCGGAGCGGTGAGAGAGCTTTATCTCTCGCGCTACAGGAACGCGAGTTACTGGGTGGACTTCGATGATTTCTTTTTTTACCGTATGGACATAGAGGACATTTATTTCGTCGGAGGATTCGGAGCTATGGGTTGGGTAACATCGGAGGATTACTTCAAAGCTGAAGTCGATCCACTGGCGGACGCGGCTTCGGGAATAATCAGGCATATGAACGAGGACCACGAGGATTCTATGATACTTCTGGCGGAGAAATTCGCGGGTATCACTGCCGGGAAAGCCGCAATGACATCGGTTGACAGACTCGGCTTTCAGGTGCGTCTTAAATCAGGCGATGAGGTATTCAGCAGGCGCATCGGATTTCCGAGAGAAGTGATTAACCCCGAAGACACAAGAGAAGTGCTTGTTCAAATGGTGAAGGAAGCGCGGCTTTAAATCGGAGACTCCCTATGAAAAGTGAAGAAGTCGTCATCCTGGGCTGCGGGGTATCGGGTCTAACGTGCGGCATTAGACTGCTTGAGGAGGGCTTCGATGTAAGGATAGAGGCTTCTTCTCTGCCTCCGGATACTACGTCCAACGTCGCCGCGGCTTACTGGTATCCCTACAAGGTATCTCCCCAGGATAAAGTGCTTAAGTGGGCGGCCGCTTCCTACCGGAAGTTCGTCGAGTTGAGCCTGCTGCCCGAGAGCGGGGTATCGATGTTCGAGCTTCTTAAGATATACGACAGAAAAATGCCCGAGCCTTTCTGGAAAAGCGCTGTCAATTCTTTTCGCAGAGCGCATTCGGATTTGCTGCCCGAAGGGTACATTGACGGTTTTCTGGCGGAAGTCCCGCGCATCGAGACACCTGTTTACATGCAGTATCTTGTCAACACTTTTACTTCGCTCGGGGGAACGATTAGAAAGCTGGATAAAGAGCTTGATTCTATTTCAAGCCTGAACGGAAACCGGGGCCTAATAGTCAATTGTTCCGGACTCGGAGCAGGGAGGCTACTTGGCGATGAAGAGGTTTTTCCTATCAGAGGTCAGATAGTAAGGGTTACGAATCCGGGTCTTACAAGGTGTATAAACGACGAGATGGGTCCGCTGGCAGTGTCTTACATAGTTCCGCGGAGTTCTGACTGCATTCTGGGCGGAACCGCCGAGGAGGGTGACTGGAGTCTTGAGGTTGATCCGGAGACGGCGGATAGTATTCTAAGGAAATGCAGTATGCTTGAGCCCGCCCTCAAAGAAACACGGGTTCTTGAGCACAGGGTAGGGCTCAGGCCGGGAAGGACAGAGGTAAGGCTCGAACTTGAGCAGTCCTCCGACGGACGCGCCTTTATACACAACTACGGTCACGGCGGCGCCGGGTTTACACTATCATGGGGATGCGCGGAAGAGGTGCTCGAATTAGCTGAGGGTTACATTTTATCCACATGATAAAGGTACTCAATACTTGTCCCATAAATAAAGAATTCCCATAGGAATCAGGTTGAGTGTCCAATGGGCGGGGATTGCGTGCCAGATCGAATGGGTACGAAAAGTGATGTAGGATATTATTATTCCGCCGGGCAGCGATAGTCCTACTTCCACGGGATTCGCTCTCCCGATGTGTATCATAAAAAAAGCCAGCCCTGAAGCGACTATTGCGAACAGGGATGTCCAGTTAAGCCCGAACCAGGCCAGGGTCCTGTTGTCGGAGTCCCTTGTCATGGGTTGTGCTAATCCCAGCCATCTGAGTATTTTCTGACCGGTCGAGCCTTCGACAGGCGCGAGGTAAACAGGATCGGGCAGACGCCTTAGCGGAAGCATGAGAGCGGTAAGTATGCCGCAAATCAGGAAATGCTCCGGGATTTTATTAAAAAGCGACAGAATATACATCCAGGTTAATTTATGAGGGTACGGGGAGGCGATCTGTATCCATAGTCCGAAAGGTATTGAAAACGCTATAGCAATACTCGTTAATCTGATACCCAGCTTATTCAGCATACCTATCCCGAAATCGGTCAGCCTGTGGCCTATAAGAATAAAAAACACTGCGGGTATGATCATTGAGGAGATAAAACAGGTTATATACCAAAGCAGGTCCAGTCTTATGTATAACGGCTGATCGAGAAAAAAGTTATTTATCCACCAGGGTGCTATGAAAGGCTCATACAGATAAGTCCAGCCATCGTAGGGCGGCGGGAGGAGTTCTCCCAGCCGCGCCCAGAAAAAGGCTATATAACATACAAGAAATATAAGCAATATAATAGATATTATCCATCTCCGGAGTGAACGGTTTTTTGTGTTTTCAATGTAGACGGAGTCTGTATAAACGGATTCTTGTCTCATGATACTTAGGTGCAGGCAGACGGTAAAACGCAATTATGCTAATGTAGATGGAATTCGATGTCAATCGATCGGGCGCATTTGCCCATTCATGAAATAACATTAACCTAAATGTTTGATATGAAATTCGGATTATGCCTTCCCATACGCCTAAACGCGGACGCGCAAACAAACATAAAGATCGCTAAAAGAGCCGAAGAGCTCGGCTTCGATTCGATTTGGGCAAGCGACCACGTAATAGTTCCCGAGAAGCGGCTTGGAACGTTCAGCGAATATTTCTATGACCCCTTCGTTCTCCTTTCCAATATAGCCGCTGTCACTTCCAGGATCGCAGTAGGAACGAGCGTTATCATTCTTCCCTACCGTAACCCCGTAGTGGTTGCGAAGATGATCGCCACACTGGACGTATTGAGTAAGGGAAGGGTGATCTTCGGTGTCGGTCCCGGCTGGATGAAGGAGGAGTTCGAGGCTCTCGGAGTGCCCGTTCAATCACGCGGCAGGATGACGAATGAATACATAAAAGCCGTTACGACCCTATGGCGGGAGGATGCCCCTGAGTTCGACGGAGAGTTCTGCTCGTTTTCAGACATCAAATTCTTTCCGAAGCCGGTGCAACAACCCCGTCCCCCGATATGGATTGCGGGAGCGAGCAAGTACGCGGTTGCAAGGGCGGCCGCACTGGGGGACGGCTGGCAGCCTACATGGGTAACTCCGGAGGATGTTGAGAGCGGAATCGCCGGTCTCAAATCGATTGCAAAAGAAAACGGCAGGGATTTGGAAAACTTTACCTTTTCCGTT
The DNA here is from genome assembly GCA_040223695.1 of Deltaproteobacteria bacterium. Taxonomy (NCBI): domain Bacteria; kingdom Pseudomonadati; phylum Myxococcota; class Myxococcia; species Deltaproteobacteria bacterium. Next base: position 94,240 of record JAVKFU010000007.1, on the reverse strand, counting down.
AGAAACAGGTTGAAAATTTTAAGCGAGAAAGACACTAAAACCGGCTCGGCTAAGAATGAAAACGACGATGCTGTTTTCACGTTACGCGGTACGCCGGGCGAGATTAGAGAATATATCAACCGGTATGAAGAAACAGGCGTGACTCACCTGGTATTTGACCCGGCGGCCGACGACGTCGAAGAAATATTTTATATGATGAAAGTATTGGCGGACGAGATAATTCCCGGTTTTAAGGATTTTGCCGGTTAATTATCATGAAAATTCTAGCTTTCTACTTTCTCCAGCATATCTGAGCCCTTCGCTACTTCCATCTGCATAACATTATCAAGCACACTGACCCAGTAACGCCACCAGTAGGAGCCTTCTTTATGTCCGCTCTTCTGGGTGTCCGCCCACGAAATCACCTGATGGACCGTACCGTGATATAAAAAGAGCTTTTCGGCGGCTTCTTTGGTTTCCTCGGGATTGACCTCTATATTGTTTAGCTGAGTATCGACCTGGTCTTTGATTCCCTCGATATGTTTCGCCATCTCGTCAGCCATATTTTTTATTTTTTCGCCTGCGGGTTCAATATCTCCTTCAAGCTCTTCTGCTTTTTTATTCATCAGGTCGACAAAGTCAAGGATTCTGTCCAGGCTTGCGCGGGCCTTCATTCCTTCTTTTGACAGATCGGTTAACTCTTTTGCATTTAGAGCCATATCTTGCCTCCTATGTAAGTCGTCTAACGGATAATAGACTATCATTTATTCGGGGAATTTACAGCACTGTTCATGACAGGAGTATCTTGAGTTCGTCATCCGTAAGGGCTTGGTCCATAAAAGAAGGTTTAAGCTCGATTGCCCTTTTCAAGTCGGAAATAGCGTTCTCGGTATCGCCAGTTTTAACCAGGAGCCCCGCTCTGTTATAAAGAGCCTCGGCGTATTCGGGGTTAAGCTCTAGAGTCTTGTTATAAGCCTTGAGCGCGCCCTTTAGTTTATCCAGATTATGAAGCGATACCGCCTTGTTGTACCAGGCTTCGACGTAGTTATCCTGGATTTCAATCGCCCTGTCGTAAGCCGCAATTGCTTCAAGCTCACGCTCCAGACCGCTAAGGGCAGCCCCCTTGTTACACCAGGCTACCGGAAAGTCCGGTTTCAATTCGATAGATCTCTCAGATGCTCGAAGCGCCTCCTCGAACCTCCCGACCCTTCCCAGAGCCGAGGCCATATTATTCCACGCCTCGGCATAGCCGGGATTTATTTTAACTGCGTTTTCATACGAGGCGATTTCATCTTCGGTACGGCCCATAACGGAAAAAGTTATTCCTTTATTGTACCAGGCCTGGGCGAAGTCCGGCTTAAGCTCGATAGCCTTATCTAGGGCCTCGATTGCCTCCTCATAGGCCCCTTTGTAATAAAAATCGGTTGCTTCCAATACCAGGTCTTCCGGTTTCAATATATACTCCGTCACGTTTTATAATCCTGCAGCGTTTGCTGGAAAACCAGTTTCATGGCAGCTAAGATTTTCTGCTCATTTATTATGAGGTCGCCATACGCAGTATCCATACTAAAAGTATAGTGTTCATCAAAATCAGCACATAGAAAACGATGTGGTTTAGTCTTACGGACTGGCCCTTCAAGAGGCTGTGGAATATTTTTCTCATGAAATAGAGAAACGCCATCGCGGCTATAACGATAATTAATAAAGAGTACGATCCTGCGTAGCTCCCCAGGCGGTAGGATAGGTATAAGGCGTAAAAGATTACGAAGAAGAATATGAAATTTGAAAACAGCCAGGAGGAAAATATAGAATATGCGTTTCTTATTTTTTCGGGTGTGTCCAGTTCGGGTTTAATACGTTCAAGTATCATCAATTTCTCTTCAGTTGACGGGTCTGTATATAACCAATCCCGGTTTATTCTGAATATATTCGATCAGGTCTTCATCCACTACTTTTTTATTGTTTTCCCTGGAAGACGCGTGTCGCAGAAAAATCCCGCCTTCTTTCTTAATTATTATGCCGGTATGGGATACGTCCAGGCCTTCGATATCGGTATATATGCCGACATAGTCGCCGGTATTCAGCTTGTCGGTTACCGTTTTATCGATTTCTGCGGAGGGGATGTAGTATATAGTCCTTTCCGTGACAGGGATTCCGGGCAGAAAAACTGTGCCGTCTTTTTTCCGGTTTAGATTTTTTAAGAGCTCTCTCGTTTTTTCTCCGCCTATCTCTCTAGTTAAGTCCCTCACATAATTTTTGTTGTAAACCGTCCAGTCAGAAAAAAAATGGTTTCTGTCTTGAAAATTTATGTTGCCTTTCTTGTACCTGACCTTTTTGAGCTCTTCCTCGAATTGGGGAAATGACTCGGAGAGCCTCATCGCTTCAACGTAATCGATGTATGTAAAGCAGTCCATACCTTCGAGATCGATTGTGAATACCTCTTGCGTGTTCAAATCCCCCGTAAGGGTAGAGTCTTTGTAAGGCGTATCGAGAAATTTCTCCGATATAAAATCAATCTGCTTTCCCGTGCTGCCCGATTCCGATGAATCTTTCATTACTTTGTCGAGGTCAGCCTCTGTCCAGTTTCCCAGCTTTATTATCTCCGGTTCGTCCGTACCCGATCCGGCGCGGGCATTTCCGGCGTTAATAGAGAGAGAGCACAGTAGTACCGCCGCTATTATAAATAGAGTTAGGCTCATGATTGTTTTGTTTTTCGTCCGACTCATCAATAGCTCCGCTGGTTTCCTATTTAGTTTACCCGCGTATCTGTAAAATTTAATTTTATAGAGACCCAATAATCAGTCGAATATGTCGTCCAGCCAATCGAGCGCAACCGCGGCTGAGTATGCGGGGTTTCCCACCTGACAGTGCGTGTCGGCCCCTTCAAATTCCGTAAATCGGTGTTTCGTAACCGGGCCTGAAACCTTCCCGGCGAATTCGTTGAACTGCTTTTCGGGCTCCCCGCCCTCACCCTCGCCTACTAGAGCGAGTGAAGGGCACCTGATATTTGACACCGCGTCGCCCACGACAAAATCCGTTAAGTAAATAAATGTGTCCCTGAACGAATTTTGTCCGAAACGCACCATTAGGTTCTCCGACCTGGCCTTATCCTCTGGGGGGAATACGTCATCCGGGATTTCCGGTATTTCTTCGATAGTGAAGTTCATTTCGTCGGGCATCTCGGCGGGGTCAGTATCGGTGAATGCGCTCAGATAGTCGTGGAGGTTCAGTATAGGCGAATTCGCTATCAGAGCCTTTATTCTTTCTTCATGAGCGGCAGACCGTGTGGAGAAATACCCCCCCAGGCTTATGCCCATGAGAGCGATCCTCTTAGGGTCCACTTCCGGGCGCTCTATAATAGAGTCGATTACGGCACCGGTAGGGCTTTCAAAATCCGGCTCGAAGTGCGTATTAGAGTAAAACCGGAAGAGGTCCATCTGACCGGGACCCGCGTAATGGACGACGTTATAGCCCCGTTCAAGAGCGGCGAACCCGCGCATCAGGTACTCCTCCTCGAGCGTGCCGTCGAAACCGCTCACTATGAGGAGAGTTTTTCTCTTCTGAGCTTCCGGATGGGGCGTCATAATGTAAACCGGGATCTCGATATTTTTGTACGGTATCATTGTTGGCTCAAAGGTATGCCATACGTATTTCATAGCCTCTTCGAAGCAGTAGCGTGATTTTTGACCCAGCTCCCTGTGTTTCGGGTCGAGGCAGCTGGTGTAGTACTCGGCGGCGCGGAATGAGTTGCACGCCTTGAAAAACTGCTCGCGGGCGCTTACGGTATGTCCTTTTAGGGCGCGTCTGTGCGCGTCACTCTGCTGCCATTCCGCAAGCTTCGTAAACTCCTCCACCCAGCTTTGGGGGTCGCCGTCCTTTATACGCGAAGCTGCGGAAAGACACTCGCCCACGGATGAGCCCCCGAACGCCGCCGAGCCCAGCTGCCGTATCAGCTGGAAATCCATCTCTTCGTTTTCGAATCCCTTAACCCTGGTCTTGCTGCGTGTGATTTCAGCCATAGTCACTCCGAAAGATAATATATTCAGTTTTTTTACTCTGAGACTGAATTAAATATAATGTTTTGCGGGTACCTTAACAACAGGTCGAAACAAATTCCCGGGATTCTCCTTTCCTGATTTATATGATACGTATTTGTTACTAAAATATTCAGTGTAGTATTATATTAACAGTTATAAATATTTGCTTGGTTAGCGCATAAATCTTTATGAAAAATGGTAAGGGGGCAGTGAATGACCATAAAGGAATTTTTTGAATCTATCATTGAGAGACTTCAGGCAGGAGCTAGTGTTAAGGCCGTGTACGGCGAGCCGATCGAGGCTCAGGGTAAAACGATCATACCCGTCGCAAAGGTCGTTTACGGTTTCGGCGCGGGATACGGGGAAACAGGGAAAGATAAAAAAGAAGGAAAGGACAGGGATGGCGGAGGGGTCGGGGCCGGAGTTCGCGCAAAGCCGATCGGTGTCATGGAAGTGACCGAAGAGGGTACTCATTTCATTCCATGTACAAGTGGGAGGAAACTGGCTGCGCTCCTCGCTATCGGTTTTATTGCGGGATTTTTAATAGGAAGAAGATAAATATTCGCCTACCGATGCACCGCAGTATGCCGTAGAACCCGGTCGGCGCTCAGCCAAAATCCATTTCCACGTTATCGAATTCTTTAACCCTGGTCTTGCTTCGTTTAATTTCGGCCATTAGGACACCTCGTGTATTTACTTTGATTTTTGGAGAAAGCCTGCAAGCTAGACAGGCCTCTTCTTAGGTAATGCGGTAATAGTAATTCTGCCAATAAGCATTGTTACACTAAGTGTAAACTCTTATCTCCAATTTTTATAACAAAATTGAGTATGACGTATTAGCCGCTTTTTTTCTCCCCGAAAATAGTAACGATTATCTTCCTCGACCCTCCGCGGTTCCGGTGCTCGCAGAGGTATATTCCCTGCCAGGTTCCGACATTCAATCCGCCGTTTTTGATTGGTATTGACAGGGAGCTTCCCATGAGCGATGCCTTTATGTGCGCCGGCATATCGTCGAGCCCTTCCAGAGTATGTACATAGTAGGGGGCATTCTCGGGAACGGACTTATTGAAGTGGCTCTCGAAATCCACCCTGACATCGGGGTCGGCGTTTTCGTTGATGGTAAGGGAGGCAGAAGTATGGCATATGAATATGTGCGCTATGCCTACTGAGAACTCTGAGAGCTCCGGTATCAGTTGAACTATTTCCCCTGTGACGAGGTGGAATCCGCGTTCTTTCGGAGACAGATGGATTTCTTTTTGTATCCAGTCCATTCTAAGAGTAGGGGAGTATACTTACTGTTTCACTTGTCTTCAATCACTCTCGCCCGAAGTCTCTCGCTCAAGCCCCGGGCGCCCCAGCCCATTATAACATCGTGGTTCCATTTGAAGAGCGGTCTCGCCAGAGGCGCAATAAGGTTCATCCATTCTTTGACAGTATCAACCTGCCAATCGTATCTCGCAGTGGTAATTCCGCGTTCGCTTGAAATATTCCATAGACCTCTCCCCCGAAGTTCCCCGCTTGCGACACCTTCGATTGTGGACATAGGCTCCACGCGCACGGTTTCTACTTCAAAAGTGAGTCTATAGGGTAGTTTGCTCTTCCATGTGTAGCTGCGTATGCTGCCGACCCCCAGGTCATCGCCTTTTTTAAGCTCGACGACCTCTTCAACGCCCTTCCACCATTCAGGCCATTTTTCAGAATAATATATTTCATTCCAGACCCTTTCGAGCGGGGCATTAATACGCCAGATAGTTGCGAATTCGTAAGAGGGCATTTATTTTGCCTGTACCTTATTCGGAGCCGTTCATGGTTTTCTCAACCAGGTCCGCCATTGCCGCAATGAATTTGGGATCGTCGTTTACCGTTTTGGCCCGGAGCAGCTTTATTCCCGCCTCCTCGGCGGCTTCCATGGCTTCAATACCGATATCGAAAAGCACCTCCACGTGGTCGCAGAGGAATCCTATGGGCTGCACTATTACATATCTGACCCCCTCTTTCGCGATCTCGCCTGTCACGTCGCATATGTCGGGCTCGAGCCACGGGTCTTGAGGGCGGCCGCTCCGGCTCTGGTAAACGAGTCTCCATTTGGTGTGGTTCAGTCTTTCGGCAATCAGGCGGGCTGTTGTCATTAATTGCTCAACGTATGGTGAGCTCTCAGCCATAGGGGTCGGTATGCTGTGCGCTGAGAAGAGTATCATGGTGTCTTCTCTTTCACCGGGCGGGATTTCCTCGAAGCGCTCGGCGATACGGTCCGCCGAGTCCTCTATGAAAAGCGGGTGGTCAAAGAGGGGAGGGGTGTATTCGAATTCTATATCTATTCCTTTTTCAGCAAGTCCCTGCTTTACATCATTTTGATACCTCTCCCAGCTGACCTCGCTCTGGTGAGCGGCCATTATTACACCCAGGGCTTTTCTGGTCCCATCGTCATACATTTTTTTAACGGCGTCGGGTATCAGGGGATGCCAGTGTCTCATGCCCACATATACCGGGATTCTATTCCCCTTCTCCGCCAATTTGTCCTCCAGTGCCTTCGCCTGTCGGTAGGTGTATTCGTTAATGGGGGATTTACCTCCGATAAGCTCGTAGTGGTGGGCTACTTCTTCAAGCCTTTCTGCAGGTATCGGTCTTCCCCTGGCGACGTTCTGGAGGAAGGGGCGTATATCTTCGGGCTTCTCCGGCCCGCCGTATCCTATCAAGAGTATGGCGTCGATATTATTTTTCATTCGTCATTCTCCATAATCTGATGTGAGATTACTCAGTTATTTTTGCCCGAGTATTCATGAACCGCGTCTATGAGGGCGAGCACGTTATCGACAGGCGTGCGGGGCAGTATGCCGTGACCGAGATTGAAGATATGTCCGGGTCTGCCCGAAACCTTGTCCAGAACTTCTTTAGCTCTTTTGCGTATTTCTGCGGGAGGCGCAAAAAGCGCTACGGGGTCGAGGTTGCCCTGAACGGCAACCTCGTAGCCTATCTTTTCCCAGGTCTTTGCGATATCGACTCTCCAGTCAAATCCGATTACTGAGCATCCCGATTCTTTCATTAACTCCAGCAGTGTAGCGGTTCCGGTGCCGAAGTTTATTACAGGCACGCCGCCCGTTATCGAAGAGACCAGCTTCTTCATGTGGGGCAGAACGAAGGCGCGGTAATCGGCCGGCGACAGGCATCCCACCCAGCTGTCAAATAGCTGCACGGCATCCGCTCCGGCCGCTATCTGTCGGTTGAGATAAGCGGAAATGGCTTCGGTTAATTTCTCCATTAGCGCATGCCACGCTGCGGGGTCCTTGTATATTAATCCCTTTGTGTTTTCGTAATTACGGGAGCCGCCTCCCTCGATTGCGTAAGAGGCCACGGTAAAGGGAGCGCCTGCGAATCCGATCAGGGCCTTCTCGGGGTCAAGCGCGCGTCGGGTGAGCTCAATCGCGTTGTAAACGAAATCCATGCTTTCGCTATCGAATTCCCTCAAGCGGTCTATCGCTTTTCCCGAGCGTACGGGACGTCTGATTCTGGGACCCTCTCCTTTTGAGAACTCGAGATCGATTCCAAGCGGTTCTATAATCAGAAGGATGTCGGAGAAGATTATTGCGGCGTCCACTCCCAGGCGGTCGACAGCGCTCAGTGTTACCTCAGCCGCAAGCTCAGGGGTCTTGCAGAGATCGAGGAACGATATTTTTGCCCTGATTTCCCTGTATTCGCGCATAAACCTGCCCGCCTGCCGCATTAGCCAGACAGGGGTGTACTCCGTCTCCTCCCTTCTACAGGCTTTCATAAACACTGAATTTTCTATGATATCTTTTCTCTTCCGCTCACTATCCTCACTCCAGACCATTTCCACCCGGTGCCACATGCTGGTATCCACACCGTTTACATGCGCGGTCCTCTTTTTTCTCAGCAGCTCGTTTCCGCTCCTTGCCATCTCCCGTATCAGGTTGCCCATCTTGGGGCTGTCCGGTTCATAATCCGCCGAAAGTCCGAACCTGGTCAGTGTTTCAGTCGTAGTAGGTCCTATCGATCCTATTACAACGTCTTTGAATCCTTCTTTCAATTGATTGGTCAGCCCTTCCTCTGAAGCCACCTTGAAGAGGTGGTATATCTGCTGAGAGCTCGTGAAGAGTGATATGTCCTCGTTGTGCTCCGTTATGGAGCGTATCGCCTTGCGGAGGGGGTCCGTATCTTCTGGCAGGTCCCACTTATAAACAGGTACGGCTGTAACCAGAGCCCCACGCTCCCGAAGCGCTTTAAGGAATTCGTCATTTGAAATTCCGTACTCCTGAACGGCAACCTTCTTTCCCACAAGCTCTATTTGCTCGTCGAGAGTGCTTAAAACATCCCGCCATGTGTTGGGTTCGGGGACTGTGATGTCGGGTTTTAAGCCCATCTCGCGGAGAGCCGCTACCGGCTTGGGGCCGCGCGCGATTATCGTGGTTTGCCTGAGCGCCTTAATAAACTTTTCGACCGGGTGTTTTGTTGAGACCGCCTCCGCCAGCGCGCGCGTGCCGACGCCGGTCATGAGGATAACGATGTCAAACTTCCCGTCAAACAGGTCTTCGGCGAACTGTACGGCTTCCTTCGATTCCGAAAGGGGTACTTCCCTCATTGAAGGGGCGACCCTGGGCACGCCGCCGTGATACCGTATGAGCTTTTCGATTTCCCTTGCCCTTCGGCTCTCAAACGCAGTTACTCTAAGTCCGTTAAATGTAAAATTACTCGTCATTATGGTCGCTTATGTCCTTTTACAAGTTGAGTTTAGCACAGGAAGAAAAAGGGTCAATCGGCTTTGTCGCGAGCAATTTAGCCGATCCGGGCGTTTTACACGCTTGCCATTAAATCCCGCATTTCTTATAATCCCTTCTAAGCACTGTTGTTAATGGAGAGATTAAATGGGAAAGAAAGTCGAGTTCTACTATGATTTCAGCAGCCCCTACAGCTACATAGCCTCAAGGAGGATAGAGAAGATATGTGAGGATAACGGCGCTAAGCTTGAGTGGAAGCCGTTTTTATTGGGCGGGTTATTTAACGAGATAGGAATAAAACCTGCCGCGGAGGTTGATAACAAAATCGCGTATGTGAGAGAAGACACGCAATACTCCGCCGGGTACTACGGGATTGAGTTCGTATTCCCGGAGCTTTTCCCGCTTAACAGCGTGAGGTCAATGAGGGGAGCGTTTGCGGCTTCCGAAAAGGGAAAACTTGTCGTATACAACCACGAGATGTTCAGGCTCTACTGGACAGAGGGGAAAGACCTTAGCAGGGAGGATATTTTGAGGGATGCCGTCGGAGCTCTCGGGATTGACCCCGACTGGTTTGTAGCCAGAATCGGTGAGCAGGAGATAAAAGACAGCCTCAGGGAAGAGACATCGAAAGCCGCTCGACGGGGGGCCTTCGGAGCGCCAACCTTCTTTATAGACGACAAGATGTTCTGGGGCAACGACAGACTCGATTACATAGATGCGTATCTTAAGGGCGACTTAAAATAAATATCTAAAGTTAAAATTTAGGCCTCCAATATTTCTACGCTAATCATTCGCTATTTTCATTTTAGTTATATTGTGTAAATTTCATCCGTTTATCAGAGGAGAAGTTTTCGAATGCATGGCGCTTATCAGTATAAAGACGGTGAATTCTGTGTCGAGGATGTGCCGGTATCAAGAATAACCCAATCGGTCGGAACGCCGTGCTACATTTACAGCTACGGGGTTTTAAGGGACAGCTTCGTCAAGTACCGTGAGGCGTTCTCGGATATCGATACGCTTATATGTTACTCCGTAAAAGCGAATTCAAATCTCGGAATATTAAAATCATTCGCCGACCTCCACTCGGGGTACGATATAGTCTCCCTGGGCGAGCTTGAGCGCGTTAAACGGGCGGGAGGCGATCCGTCAAAGGTCGTATTCTCCGGGGTGGGCAAGACGGCTCAGGAGATGAAAGCGGCCATAGAGGCGGGCATCCTGTTTTTCAATGTGGAGTCTCAGGAGGAGCTCGAACTTCTCAACGGGTTAGGGATCGAGCTCGGCAAAAAAGCCCCTGTCGCTCTCCGCGTAAACCCCGATATAGACCCCGATACGCATCCTTACATTTCTACCGGCTTTAAGAAAAGCAAGTTCGGGATCGAGATAGGTAAAGCGATCGAGGTATACAAAAAGGCGAGCAAAATGGAAGGAATCCGCGTGGTGGCAATTGACGCCCACATCGGCTCGCAAATATTCGATCTCACACCGTTTACCGATTCCGTGAAAAAGCTCGTAAAGCTCGCTGACGATCTGGTCGGAGCGGGTATAAATATAGAATATATAGATATCGGCGGGGGACTTGGAATAAGCTATAAAAAGGACGAAAAGCCGCCTCACCCGAAAGAATATGCCGATCTCATAAAAGCCGTGCTTCGAGGGAAGTCCTATAAGCTGGTACTCGAGCCGGGCAGATCCCTTATCGGGAACGCTGGCATGCTCGTCACGAAGGTTTTGTACATAAAAGAAGGCGCGGCAAAGAAGTTTGTCATAGTGGACGCGGCGATGAATGACCTGATAAGGCCCGCCTTCTACGAGTCGTACCACGAGATACTGACGGTAAGGGAATCGGACGGGGCGGGGGAAGTCGTGGACGTTGTGGGTCCTATATGTGAATCGGGTGATTTCCTTGCGCTCGACAGAGAGCTTCCGAAGGTAAAAACCGGCGATCTTTTAACCGTTCTGAGCGCGGGCGCCTACGGTTTCGTAATGTCCTCTAATTACAATACGCGCCCTCGGGTTCCCGAGGTGCTTGTAAAGGGCAAGGAGTTCCGGGTCGTGAGGAAGAGGGAGACCTATGACGAGATGCTGAGCGGAGAAACCGTTCCCGATTTCTAATTTGGAGCAGGGACCTTGTTAGGCTATGAGACGACTTGTACAAACACCGGCTTAAACAATAAAAATCAATAGAGAATATTATCGTACGTTTTAAAAGATTCACGGTCATTACTAATCTTCGTTGAATATCGATTAGGTTAGAATTGATTTTCCATCAATCCCACGAATGCAGCTTCAATCTTTCGGTATTCTCTTTCTCTGAATCCGCTCGATAAACTCTCCGTCCGGCTTTACTAAATAATGATCTTTCGCCAATTTCAATAACGAGATTTCGATAATCGCGAAATCTCGTTACACCTGGTTTTCTAACAATCCTCCCATAACCGACTGTAATCATTAATACATTCATAATTTATTGTAATTGGCACACCCTTTGCACTTAAGTCCAAACAAATAAATTAAAAGGAGGTAAGACAAATGAAGAAGTTAGTCGCCATCACGGCATTAGGCTTATCACTCGGTTTTTCCTCTCTCTCGTTCCCCGCGAACCATATGGACCTTTACACAAACGCTTCGTCAATAAGTGAAGTCAAGAGCGGCACTAAGGGCGGAGAAATTGAAACAAGCCCGATGAGCTTCTACCTCAGTCCCGTCAAGGCGCATACCCGTGTAGGCACTTTGGAAACTGCTGAGGAGACAGAGAATGAAGAGAGCACCTTATTCGTATTCGGCGTCAGGATTTAAAAGGCATTAAATTGGAAGGGAGATAAATCCAAACAATTCTCCCTTCCCGGTTTTAGGAATCATAAAGAAATTTTTAGAGGATAACAGCCATGGAAAAAAATTTGTTTGAAGAGAGGTTAAAGACCGGGGACAGCTACAATCACAGGGTAATCGTAAAAACTCTTTCAGAGCGTACCAATTTATGGAAACTGTTTTTCCGTTTCAGCAAAATGGAAGATTACCTGACACTGACGTCAAGCGGTCATCTGAACGTGAGGGGAGGGGACGAATCCCTCTTCAAATCATGGGGGAAGTCGGAATTCAAAGACATTAAACCGATATTTGCACTAAGAGACCTTGAGAGCTTGATAACCTTGATCAGTCTTGAAACCGAAGGCGGAATGGAATATTCATTCAGCTCCTACCGGGAATTTACTAACTGGCTCACGGATGAGCTTGTTCTTGTATCAGACACTGATATCGAGCGCGGTCAAATTTCTCAATACGCCTCTTGAGAAAAAATCTATGCTCTTACTTCCATTCTCGGAACTCGGAAAAAAATAGCTCTCCGGGACTCTGGAACTATTCGAAACCCGATTATGTTGCCTTATTATAAAACTTTAAGCCGCCATCCCCCGAGATGATGACTACATGCTTTCGGGAGCCTCAATCAGCTTTTCGGCCTCATCAATAACCTCTCCGAGTCTTTCCTTGAACATCTTGATTCCCCCGAGAGGTATTACGATGCATGATCTGCCGCCGCTTAGCTCCGTAATTCTCAGATATTTCCCTTTATGGTTTTCCTTGACGTCGAAGAAAAACCTTTTAGATTCGATGTCAACATGCTTGCTGGCATGCTCTTTTTCCGTTTTTTCCAATCTTTCCATTTTCTATCTACCTCCGCCTCTTTCCCACTCGCTTGGGTGGTATTTATAGTGTTTGTGCTTTCAGGGTAGGAAATAATAACCCTTGGATTTACAAAAATCAAGAAAAAAAGTTAAATTAAAACTGTATTCAAAACGGCGGTTACTTAACAAGTCGGAGGCCGGATTAAAATGGGCAAAAAGATCAAGTTTGGAATTACCGCTCCTGTCCCTGGCGAACCCGTGGAAGGACTCATAAAATTCACGAAGAACGCCGAGGAAGCCGGGTTCGATACAGTATGGTTCCCGGATCATATTGTTTTCATGGCAAAACGGATTACACCGGAGGTATGGTCGGTGGTTACCGCCGCCTCGGTAAAGACCGGGAGAATCCGGATGGGTACAGTGGGGGACGCTCACAGGATGCACCCGGCCGTCTTCGCCCACAGGCTCGCTACTATCGATCACATATCGGGGGGGAGAATTTTCGTATGCGTCGGCTACGGTGAGAAGATGAATCTGGATCCCTACGGTATTAAGTGGGATAAGCCGCTCACGAGAGTTGTGGAATCGATAAAGATCATGAGGTCGCTCTGGAAAGGTGAGTCCGTTGATTTCGACGGCGAGATTTATAACCTGAGAGAGGCGGAGCTTAGAATTGAGCCTGTCAATAACGGGAGTATTCCGATATACGTTGCCGCGACAGGCCCCAGGGCGCTCGATATAGCGGGCAGGTACGGGGACGGATGGGTTACGAACGCCATGCCCTCGGGGCTTTTTGCCAAGAAGGCGAGAGCTGTAATGGAAGGGGCCGGGGCGAGGGATGAAAATCTGGACGAGGTCGAAAAAACGCTTTTCATATTTACTTCTATAGCCGACAATCAGGACGAGGCCTATAAGTCACTCGAACCGGTGAAACACGCTCTGATCTGGCCCGAGCTTCTTTCCGAGGCGGGTTACGATATCAGAATCGACGATGAGTACAAGGGACTTCAGTACACCAGGATTATGCCCAATGACGCGGATATGCTCAGAAAGTTCAGGGAAATGGGCGAAAAGTACTATTCACGTGAGATCCTGCTAGATTTCGTAATCGCGGGCTCGAAGAACGATGTGATAAATAGGCTTGAGGAGTATATAAACGCGGGTGTCGATCATTTCATTCTGAGGGATTTCAGCCCGGACAGGGAAAAATCGCTAAAAGTACTGTCAGAGGAAATACTGCCTCGCTTTAGCGGGTAAGAGCGGCCGGGCAAATTGTTTAATGTTCCAGCTTTGAAATCTGGGAGGCGAGGTTTGTGAACGGATTCCCGCTCTGATCAGGCCCGAAATAAACCTTGCGCATATAGTCAAGAGCCCCTGAATAGAATTCAAATTCACGTGACAGCTTACTAAACATGATGGGATTACCCTTTCCCATTTCAAGGTCGAGCCTGGATACCAGGAAATAGGACTTCATCCCCTCGTTCAAATAGTACTGCAGGTATGAGCCGCTGTTAACGTAATCCCTGAAAACGCCGCTCATAAAAAGGGTAAAGTCTCCGACGTACTTTCTTACTTCTCTTTCGTAATCGTTATCTTCGACCGGAGTTTTTTTGCTCTCCAGAAGCATTTCTACAATAGTATGGATACGCTTGCCCTCTGAATCGCTCAATTTGTAAAGACTTTCGGTGCGGGCGAATTCGGTCAGCATTTCAGTGAGATATTTTGCTGCATCCCTGTCTTTTTCCTTTCCGAGATCGAGGAAACACGTATGTACCAGGTTGCTGAAGAATGATTTAATGGAAGAGGTTTTGATTTTCCTTATGTCCACCATGCTATTTTCACCTCGTCGTGTAGATTAAGTATAATACAAATTTAGCAAATGAGCCTGCCGGATGTCAACCTGAAATAAAATGTCATCGAGAGCATGACAGATAGCTATCCACAGACAATGGTGCGGGGCTTGGATAATACACTGAAAAATGAAGAGGGTGAATATATGGCCAGGATAAAAATGGAGTTTCCGGAAAGTTTTATATTCTCAACCGAAATCAATCTGAGAATAAGCGATATCAACTACGGCGGGCACCTGGGGCATGATTCAATCCTCTCGTTAACGCATGAGGCCAGGGTAAGGTTTTTTTACGACTACGGGTTCTCGGAGCTCGACGTTGACGGGCCGGGGATAGTAATGTCGGACGTCGCCGTAGTATATAAGTCGGAGAGCTTCTACGGCGAGATTATAATCATTGAGATAGCCGTTTGTGATTTTACGAAGTACGGCTGCGATTTGGTGTACAGGCTCAAGGAGAAAGAGACGGAAAGGGAGGTGGCTCTCGCCAAGACGGGGATCGTGTTCATGAACTACGAAGAGCGGAAGGTCGCTCCCGTGCCCGGGAGGTTCAGGGAGTTATTCGAGCCTGAGAAATATATGATAGAAATCCAGTCATAAATTCTATCGTAAACTGAATATACGGACTTGAAATCGGGTTAAGAAAAAGAGGGGAGGGCGACTCCCCTCTTTTTGCTTACTAATTGGAAATCTAATCTTACTTTTCTTTCTCTACAATCATAGCGATACCCATTCCGCCGCCGATACAAAGGGCCGCAAGACCGCGTTTCGCTTTCTTTCTCTTCTTCATTTCGTGTAGCAGCGTGACCAGGATTCTGGTTCCGGAAGCCCCAATCGGGTGACCGAGCGCGATTGCCCCGCCGTTTACGTTTATCTTGTCTTCCGGTACGGGTAAATCCCTCAGTACCGCAAGCGACTGAGCTGCAAACGCCTCGTTGAGCTCGAAAAGATCTATATCGTCTATAGAGAGCTTGGCTTTATCGAGCGCCTTCTGAATCGCGGGAACCGGGCCGATACCCATAATAGATGGGTCGACGCCCGCTACGGCGTAGGATACTATCGAAGCAACCGGTTTGAGTCCGAGTTCCTTTGCCTTTTTCTCGGAAGTAATCAGAACAGCCGCGGCGCCGTCGTTAATGCCCGATGCGTTTCCGGCGCTAACCGTTCCGCCCACTTTGAATACGGCTCTTAATCTCTGAAGCCCTTCCATTGTTGTATCCCCTTTCGGGTGCTCATCCTTTTGGAAAGAAACAGGGTCGGCCCTTCTCTGGGGGATCATAACCGGAACGATTTCGTCCTGGAATCTGTCACTGTCCATCGCTTCTTTACACTTCATCTGGCTCTTATATGCGAATTCGTCCTGTTCTTCCTTGGATATATTATATGCTTCGGCAAGGTTCTCGGCCGTAACACCCATATGGTAGTCGTTAAAAATGTCCCAGAGACCGTCGTAAACCATGCCGTCAACAATTTCGTCCTTGGGCATTCCCATTCTGTATCCGTAACGGGCTTTTTGCAGATAGAAGGGAGCCTGGTTCATGTTCTCTGTCCCTCCGGCGATTATTGCGTCCGCATCCCCGGCCTTTATAGCCTGCGCGCCGAGTACTATGGTCTGTATCCCCGATCCGCATACCCTGTTAACGGTAAGTGCCGGGGTTTCGATAGGGAGCCCCGCGCCGAGCGCTACCTGTCTCGAAATATTCATACCCTGACCGGCGCTGAGAATATTCCCCATAATACAGTCATCTATTTCTTTCGGGTCCACCCCGGTCCGGTCCAGTATCTCCTTCACAACGGTGGAACCGAGCTGGGTCGGACTGGTATCTTTTAATGTGCCGCCAAAAGCCCCAATTGCAGTTCTTAGCGGTTCGCTAATTACGACCTTCTGCATAGTTCTAGCCTCCTGATTATTAATTGTGTGATAAAGCTGTTTGTGGATTTTACATTAAGACTTTATATATGCAAGTTTGCCGTGACTCGTCTTGACAATGGTGCGGGGTTTGGTTATCCCGTTAAGTACGTTTTATTTCTTGGCTCTATATCTTACGGGGAGAATTAAGCGCGTTGCCCAGATTAACGGTAGGAGTTATTTTCGGCGGCAGATCGGTGGAGCATGAGATTTCTCTCCTCTCCGCGAAGTCAATAATAAAGCACGTAAACCCGGAAAAATTCGAAGTATTTCCCATATTCATCGACAAGAGCGGAATATGGCGCAGAGCGTCAATTGCCGCATGGTTAAAGGACGGAGAGCTTGAAGTCTCGGATAGCTCCTTTTTAGCCCCTTCTCTTAACCCGGAGAATCACGAGTTTTATGAGATATTCGGCGGGGAATTGCGTTCCGCGCACAGGGTCGACGTCATTTTCCCAGTGCTTCACGGGACGCATGGTGAAGACGGAGCGGTACAGGGCATGTTCGAGCTTATGGGTGTACCGTATGTAGGGGCTTCGGTGCTCGGGTCTTCCGTGGGAATGGACAAAATTATCATGAAGGCCGTGCTTAAGGATTCGGGTCTCCCTGTAGTGAGTTATACGGGATTTTACAAGCACGAATGGAAATCCGGCAGGGATATCTTAAGAAACAGGATTTTGCAGGAGATAGGAGTGCCGTGTTTCACAAAGTCGGCGGATCTGGGCTCAAGCGTGGGTATTACTAAAGTTAACTCTCCCGGAGAACTCGATAAAGCCGTTGATTTCTCCTGCCGGTTCTCCAGCAGGGTGCTCGTGGAGAAGGCGGTTCCAAAGCCCAGGGAGATTGAAATTAGTGTGCTCGGGAATGAGAATCCGATAGCATCATGCCCCGGCGAAGTGGTGCCGCACAGGGAATTTTACGATTACAGGGCAAAATATCTTGAGCAGGGGACGGGGCTTATTGCCCCCGCTGAGCTGGATGAGGGAACAACGGAAAGGCTTAGAGATTACGCGGTGAAAACATTTAAGGCGCTTGACTGCCGCGGTCTGGGCAGGGTGGATTTTCTTATAAACGGCGAGACCAACGAAATATATATAAGTGAAATCAATACCATGCCCGGATTTACACAGATAAGCATGTATCCCAGGCTGTGGGGTCTGAGCGGAATGGAATATCCCGATCTCGTATCCAGACTGATAGAGCTTGCACTTGAGACGAGTGAACTCAAGAACAGTCTGGAATCGGATATTGCGGAAAGCCAAAAACCCCTATAAAATCAATTCTTGTATTGTAACCGAGTAGTCTATCGACTTGGTTGATCGGACTTTTATTTCAACATCTGTTTAGATTTAATTATTGCATACGACATATCAAACGGGATTACCGTGCTTTTTTGACGGGTTAGTATCCCTGGGTCTCAATATGAATTCACCTAAGAAACCGGAAAGCCTCAAGAAAGAGCTCAAGCTTCTCGATGTGTATGCGCTCGCTACGGGTACTACGCTCAGCGCCGGGTTTTTTCTCCTTCCGGGTCTCGCGGCCGTTATGGCAGGACCGGCTATAGTACTGGCCTATCTGGTGGCGGCGCTTCCTATCATTCCCGCTACATTCAGCATAGTGGAGTTGACTACGGCCATGCCCAAGGCGGGGGGAGAATACTACTTCCTGGACAGGTCAATGGGTCCTCTCTTCGGTACGGTAGGAGGCCTGGGTAACTGGTTGGCTCTTGTGTTGAAGGTAGCTTTCGCATTGATCGGCATGGGAGTTTATGTAGGGCTTTTCATTCCCGACCTCCCTATCACCCCTGTAGCGATCGGCATTGCACTGGCTCTGGGGGTGCTCAATCTTATAGGCGCCAAAATAAGCGGGGGATTTCAAGTCATTGTGGTCCTTTTAATACTGGTATTCCTCATTGTCTTTCTCGGCGCGGGGGTTCCGGAAGTCAAATTGTCCCACTTTGACGGCTTCTTTGACTCGGGTCTGACGGGGGTTCTTGCGACGGCGGCCTTCGTGTATATAAGTTACGGCGGAATTACAAAGGTAACGAGCCTTTCTGAAGAAGTGGTGAACCCGGAACGCAATCTGCCGCTCGGAATTTTCCTGGCTCTTCTAACCGCGATAATTCTCTACGTTCTAGGAGCGGCTATTATGGTGGGAGTTGTGCCTATGGACAGGCTCGCGGGCGACCTCTCTCCGGTAGCCACACTCGGGGGCGTGATATTCGGCAAGGTAGGCATCGTAGCGGTGTCCGTAGCAGCGCTTCTGGGGTTCATCTCCGTCGCGAATTCGGGCACGATGAGTGCGTCCCGTTATCCGCTCGCCATGAGCCGCGATCTCATGATGCCGGGATTTTTACAAAAACTCGGCAACAATGGCATACCCTTCTACTCCATAATCGTAACCGTCGGCACAATTGTAGCTATTCTTCTCCTCCTGGATACATCAAAGATCGTAAAAATTGCGAGCGCCTTTCAGATACTGATGTTTACTCTAGTCTGTGTCGCCGTAATAGTGATGAGAGAGAGTAAAATCGAATCCTACGATCCAAGCTACCGTTCACCGCTCTATCCGTGGATGCAGATATTCGGCATTCTGGGAAGCCTGTGGCTTCTCGTTAATATGGGGGGATGGATAAAGATCGCCACGATAGCGATGGTTCTCGTGGGAGTGGTTTGGTATAAGTTCTATGTCAAGAATAAAGTTGTCAGGAGCGGCGCGATATATCATATGTTCGAGACGCTCGGCAGGTCCAGGTATGAGGGGCTCGACAGGGAGCTCAGAGGGATATTGAAAGAGAAAGAGCTCCGCAAGGAAGACCCGTTCGATGAGCTCGTGGCGAGGAGTTATGTTATCGATATCAACAGGCGGATGGAATTTGACGAGGTGGTGGAGCAGGCGAGCGTAATATTCTCCGAGCTGGCCAAAGAATCGTCCGATAGTCTTAGAAAAAGGTTTATGGAAGGCACATTGGTGGGTGCTACGCCTGTTTCGCATGAAGTCGCTCTACCGCATCTGCGTCTTGAAGGGCTGGCTCAAATGGAGATGGTAATGGTGCGTTCGAAGCCCGGAATCTACATCAAATTCAGGAATCCCGTCACCGATCAGGATGAGGAGCAAACACTTCGCGCGATATTTTTCCTGGCAAGTCCGCTCGATAATCCGTCTCAGCATCTGAGGATGCTGGCTCAGATCGCGCGCCATGTGGAGAACGAGGATTTTGCTAATGAGTGGGAGATGGCCGAGGATGAACAGCAGCTTAAGGAGGCCATACTCCATGACGAGAGGTTTCACTCTATATATGTACATAAGGACTCACCCACTGAATCCCTTATTGGCAGGCAGCTAAAGGAACTTAAAATGCCTGAGGGCAGTTTGATAGCCCTTATTCGACGCGGTGAGGAGATAATAATCCCGCGCGGGAATACGGTGCTTGAGGAAAACGACCGGATTACCGTGATAGGCGAGCCTTCAAGCATGAGAGAGTTTCACAAAAGGTATATAGGTTAGGGAAATTCTCAATCGGAAAGGGCGGCAACAACTTTTTCATCCCCTGACTGCTATTCTCATTTTTACTCCCCAAAGCAGCCTGCGGCTTTCGATCGTTTGCGAACCAAAATCAAGAATTAGGGTATATTTTATAATAGGCGGAATTAGAATTTAATAAGTGGTCTTGCCGTGGTTTCTGGATTATAAAATTTGAAGACTCTAAATCATTTGTCTTATCGTATTGTAGAGGAAATAGTATGAAAATATCTTTGCTGGCCCTTATTTTTTACCTGCTCACGGCATGCACTTTTGCATATTCATGGACGAATAATCCTGCGAAAGACGTGAAGAGCGACCCGGACGCTCTCATGCTTCGCTTCCCCGATGTAAGCGCGGACGAGATCGTTTTCGTCTATGCGGGGGACCTCTGGATAGTCCCGAGGGAAGGCGGTGTCGCGAGAAAGTTAACTTCCTCCCGCGGAAGCGAGCAATTCCCTAAATTCTCACCGGACGGCGGCAGGATAGCCTTCAGCGGAAATTACGACGGTAATACCGATGTGTATGTGATTTCGGCTGAAGGCGGGATTCCTTCAAGACTGACCCACCACCCGGATGACGACCTTGTCGTGGACTGGCACCCGGACGGAGATCATATACTGTTCCGGTCCAATATGCTGAGTCCTTCTAACCGTTTCAACCGTTTTTTCAGCCAGGCTGTAAATGGGGGTATGCCGGAAGTTCTTCCTCTTCCGTACGGCGAGTTCGGGAGCTTCAGTCCGGACGGCGGTCAGATGGCATTCGATTATTACTCTCCGATGAGGGGAGTATGGAAGCGCTATAAGGGCGGAATGGCGAGCGATATATGGATATATAAATTCGACGACAAGTCTGTAAAGAGGCTTACATCATACGAAGGGACGGACTTTCTGCCTATGTGGCACGGTAACAAAATATATTTTCTCTCAGACCAGGGGAAAGCGCACAGGCTCAACCTGTGGGTTCATGATCTCGAGACCGAAGAAACAAAGCAGATAACCACTTTCACGGATTACGACATAAGATGGTCGAGTCTCGGGCCGAAGGATATTGTTTTCGAGAACGGGGGGAAGCTCTTTCTGCTCCACCTGGCCGATGAAAGCATAAGCGAGGTTTCCGTTCAGGCTCCGTATGATTTGCCCGAGGTCAGGCCACGCCTGAAGGATCTGTCGAGATATATCGAAAATTTTTCCGTCTCACCCACGGGCAAGAGGGCATTGTTTGAAGCTCGCGGTGAGGTTGTCACCGTACCCGCCGGAGAGGGAGCCGTCCGTAATCTGACGGAAACCTCCGGTGTTGCGGAGCGTTTTCCCGTCTGGTCGAATGACGGTAAGTATATTGCGTATCTTTCCGATAAATCCGGAGAGTATGAGCTTTATTTGAGACTCAGCAACGGTGAGGGAGAGGAGACCAGAATTACAACGGACGGCGGCAGCTTTCGCTACAAGCCTCTGTGGTCCCCGGATAGCAGGAAAATTGCTTTCAGCGATAAGGCCGGGAGCCTCTACATTGTGGATATCGACAAGGGAGTTCCGGAGTTTGTGGATAAAGACGATCATGATAAAATCGACTTCTATTCGTGGTCTCCTGACAGCAGATGGGTAGCATATACAAAGAAAATGCCCAACGGTCTTAAATCCGTTTTCCTCTACGGTGCGGACACCAAAAATACTCACAAGGTCACAACCGATTTCTACAACCACAACTCCCCCGTATTCGATCCCGAGGGCAGGTATTTATACTACTATTCCGATACGAGCTTCAAGCCGGTTTACGGCGATATGGACGACACGTGGATATACCCTAACTCGACACAGATTTACGCAATTACTCTCAGGAAAGACATAATGTCTCCTCTGGCGCCCCGAGATGAAGAAGAGTACGTTTCGGATAATTCCGGAAAAATCTCAAATGGCGACAATAATAAAAATAAGGGCGGTAAAGTTGAAATCGACTTCGAAGGAATAGAAGAGCGGGCCGTAAAAATCCCCGTTGGCGCCGGGAATTTCGGGTCGCTGAGTTCGGTAAAAGGTAAAATTGTTTATTTGCGTTTTCCCCCGGCAGGGGTGGAAAATCATAATGGGCCCGGCGGAACGCTTCAGTATTTCGATTTGCAAGACAGGAGAGAAAAAACGGTTATCCCCAAGATAAGTGATTACGCAGTTTCCTCAAGCGGCGAAAAGGTTATTTACAGGTCGGGGGATAAATTCGGAATAATCGGTCTTGCGGAAGGTAAAAAACCGGGGGAGGGTCAAATCAACTTATCGGGAATGAAGTTTTTCATCGACCCCCGCGAGGAGTGGCGGCAGATTTTCAACGATGCGTGGCGTATTCAGCGGGACTTTTTCTACGATCCCAACATGCACGGGGTTGACTGGCAGGGGGTGAAGGAGAGATATGAAAAATTACTCCCCTTCGTTGTCAGTCGCGATGACTTAAACTATGTAATAAGCGAGATGATG
This sequence comes from Deltaproteobacteria bacterium, assembly GCA_040223695.1. NCBI lineage: Bacteria > Pseudomonadati > Myxococcota > Myxococcia > Deltaproteobacteria bacterium. Next base: position 72,126 of record JAVKFU010000007.1, on the reverse strand, counting down.
GGGGAGCTAAATTCTTCTCACACCTATGTGAGCGGAGGTGACATTGAGGAGGCGGAGAGGGTTTCTGTCGGCCTTTTGGGCGCGGATCTGGAATTGGACGAGAAGAGGGAGGCCTACAGAATTAAAAGGATATATAAAGGCGGGGAGTTGAGCGCCGATGTCTATTCTCCGCTCGGGCAGCCGGGAGTAAAAGTAAAAGAAGGAGAATATCTGGTGGCTGTAAACGGAAACAATCTGGATGCGTCTGCCGACCCCTGGAAAGCGTTTCAGGGTCTTGAGGGAGAAACGGTGACGTTAACACTCGGTTCCGAACCCGACTCGAAAAATCCCCGGCAGATAACCGTGAAGCTCATATCGAGCGGCGAGGATAAGAAGCTCCGTTATCTTGACTGGATTGAAAATAACCGCAAAAGGGTTGAGGAGATGACCGGCGGTAAAGTGGGATACATATATCTGCCGGATACCGCTTGGCAGGGGCAGAACGAGCTTGTTCGTCAACTTACGCCGCAGGCCGGTAAGGAGGCGCTCATAATTGACGAGAGATTTAACGGCGGAGGGCAGGTGCCGGACCGCTTTATCGAGTTTCTCGATCGGCCGACCCTTAACTATTGGGCGGTGCGGGATTTTAAGGACTGGAGAACTCCGACACGTTCTCACACCGGCCCGAAGGCTATGATTATAAACGGATGGGCCGGGTCGGGAGGCGACGCCCTTCCATATTATTTTAAAAAAGCGGGACTCGGTCCACTGGTCGGGACGCGTACAATGGGCGGACTCATCGGTATAGGGGGTAATCCGGGCTTAATAGACGGCGGATTTGTCACGGCGCCTACTTACGCTTTCTGGAATTCGGACGGTAAATGGGAGGTAGAGGGATACGGTGTCGATCCCGACTACGAAGTCGATGACCTTCCCGGGAACCTTAACGAAACGGATGACCCTCAGTTGGACAGGGCTGTTGAAATCATTCTCGATCTTCTGGAAAAGAATCCTCGGGTAAAACCCGAGAGACCTGTCTACGAAGACAGATCCGGATCGGACTAATTTAAGTGAGAAGTCTGATAGCATTAATTACTCTACTGGCCGGGCTTCCCGGTCTCGCAGGTATCTACCTTCTGTACAAGCTAGGGAATCTCCCCGCGGGCGCTGTCATTATTGTGGTAAACGCGGTCGTCTTCAGAGGAATTTGCGGCACTGCAGGTGGTATGTTGCTCCTTAAGGGGAAGAGAGCGGGATATTATCTGACCGCAATCGTTTGGATATATCTTGTCACCGTTTCATTCATGACTATTATTCAGCTTTACAATAAAGGCGTCCTTCTTGACCCTGCGCTCATAATGGATAATTTCACCACATATGAAAAGGCGCTTGCCTGGGCGGCGGCAAAAATAATTATCGGCCTCCCGGTCTTATACTGGGTGCTCAACAGGCTCTATTATGGCCGCCTTAAGAGGTAACCATGTGTTAGAAGTACCTGGAGCCTTTGTTCGCTCGCAATTTAAACCCGTTTGAGTTCTACCTGCGTCCTAATAAGAAAATTCGTTTTGCTCATAGCCCTACAGAAAGTATACTTTTCTCTCTATAATCTAATTTCTGGAGATTAATCTTATGACCATGGCAGAAGAAAAGAACCATTCCGAAACGGCTACCTTCGCGGGCGGTTGTTTCTGGTGCATGCAGCCTCCCTTCGATAACCTTGAAGGTGTCATTTCAACTACTGTAGGTTATACGGGGGGCACCGAAAAGAATCCGAACTATCATGAGGTTTGTTACGGAATGACGGGGCATCTGGAATCGATTCAGATAGTTTTTGACCCCGCTCGTGTCTCTTATCATGAGCTCCTTGACGTTTTCTGGCTGAATGTGGACCCCACCGATGACGGAGGACAGTTTGTCGACAGGGGCCGTCATTACAAAACGGCCATCTTTTATCACGATGAAAAACAGAAAGAGGCCGCGGAGGAATCAAAGAAAAAACTCGCCGAGACCGGAAGATACAAGGCCCCCATAGTCACCGAAATCAGACCCGCCATGGAATTCTATCCCGCCGAGGATTATCATCAAGATTATTACCAAAAAAACCCGATCGGCTACGCTACGTACAAGGTGGGCTCGGGCAGAGACAGGTATATACAGCATATGAAAGATATAAAATAAATACACGTCCCGATTCCCCCTTATTCCATTGGAGAATGTCGGAGACGATTAAGATACGGGAGGACCAATTACATGGCCGATGAAAAGAGATGGTTCGAGAAACACGCACCTGAGATGGCGGAAGGGTGGTGGAGTTTTTACAATGCGGTTGAAGGAGAGACGGCGCTTGATAAAAAGACCAAGGCGCTTATAGCTGTTGCCGTTGCCACGCACGGAAGATGCCCGCACTGTACGGGATCAAGGATAAAAAAAGCGCTCGCCCTCGGGATAAGCAAACAGGAGATTGCTGAAGCGATTATGCACACGGCTCTCCTCTCCTCGGGAACGGAAATCTTCTGGGCAAAAGATGTCTTCGACAAGTATCTTGGTTGATAGCTGTTTACCGCAGGACTTATAAGAAGCATTGAGGTCGGGTGACCGATTAAGTTGCGGGAGGGCCTTTATAAAACTGTGCGGCGGTATTTCAGGTTAGCAGGCGCTCCGGGTTTTGAGCGAGATTTGCCCGGCTGGTTATGATGTTCCGTAATCGGAACACAGGTATCAGGAACCACAAATCGGGTGCCCGATTGCCGGAATTTATAAAATAAAGAAAATACTTTGTTGTTTTTCTTTTCATAGGTATAATCTTTTTTCCTCAGTCGGGGTGTAGCGCAGTTTGGAAGCGCGCGGCGCTTGGGACGCCGAGGTCGGAGGTTCGAGCCCTCTCACCCCGACCATTTATTTCTTCCCGATTCCCCCTTTCGTATCTACTGCCCTGTTATGTTCCGACCGGTTGGGGCTTTTATGTCGGGTGTCTTATAATCTGACAAGATGATTTATTAAGATCAGGTCATAACCGCCTTTTATCATACAACTATTTTTATGGTACTGGTATTGCTGTTATGTCTTTTTTAACAGACTGAAATGGCAGAATCTTGATTCCAGTTCTGCTCATCAGAACAGGTGCGGGGCCAGGTTATAATGACCGGGACCGGTTGTTGAATTAGATATATTTTGAAAATATGAGGAGGCGTAAAATGGAAGTAAGAGACTTAAGCAGCTACTCATTCGGCGGAGAGACCGAGTGTAATTTCGACGAGGCGGTAAAAAAGGTCACAGGGACGCTCAAGGAGCATGGGTTCGGCGTTCTGACCGAGATTGACGCACAGAAAGTGCTCAAAGAAAAACTCGGAGTGGACAGAAAGCCTTATAAGATTCTGGGAGCGTGTAATCCCGAATTCGCGCACAGGGCCATAGATATGGAGCCTCAACTGGGCACGCTTCTTCCGTGCAATGTTCTCGTCTACGAAAAGGATGACGGCGCTGTGGTCGTATGCGCGATGAATCCCGAGACTGCCTTAAACCTGACGGATAATCCTGGTATTGGGGAGATTGCGAAGGAAGTCAGAGAAAGGATACAAGCTGCTCTGAAGATGTTATAAATCGGTAACGGCAAAGTAGGTGTATGGTTTGTAAAGAAAGTTTGACGGAAAATCAGCGGCCCCTTGAGGTTACGGTTCCCTTGACAAGTTAATCAGACATATTTTATAGTGGGTCATGTGAAAGTCATGTTGTATTGAATGATTTGGCTTTACATATCAGAGGTAAAAACGGCTTTTCAGGATATGTAACATGACCTTGAAATTAACGGTTGTATTAATCTCGCTTCTCCTTCCGGTCATTTTAATTATCGGCTGTTCATCTACTAAATACGTTCGCGTTGAGGACTCTTCGGACCAAATAGTGAGCGGCTGCATACTGATGCTGCCCCCGGAAGAGGGGGAGTGGTACGTCGATAAACACTGGACTGAAATCCTCTACGGAGCTAACTACTGCGAGGACCGGCTCAGGCTCTCAAGCGGCGGAGGCAGTGACATTTATCATATCTATATTACCAGCGGTCTCAGGTCATGGAACGATAAGCTTAGCAATGAATACTTGCTTAGCTGGGTGAAAAATTATCATGAAAGACAGTTGTTGCAGAATAAGGAGTTGAATGTGAGGGTGAGTAATTACTCATCCGAGACGTGTAATGATCTGAAAGATATCTGTGTTAAGTCGAGCTATGAATTCGTCTCAGGGAAACGGCTTCAATTCAAGGCGGGCGGCCCGGCAACGACCTACGGAGGCCGTGCGCTTGATATCAGTGATAAGTATTTCTACGAGGTAGTTGAATTTTATGTATTCGAGGGGCCATATGATGTATCGGAGGAAATCGGGGATACTTTCTATTATGAAGTTATGTATGTGCATGTCTCGGTCGATGAGAACCGGGATCCACGCCTTGAAAGTAAGGCCTTAAATATACTTCAGAACATAACGCTCAATAGGAGCTGGGAGAAAAAGGGGGATACTTAGTCGGATTGACTATATTCTGTTTTAGGGTTTAAAGCACAATCGGCGTTGAATAAGAATAAAGAGAGGCTCCAGAGATAAGAATATAGAGTTGATAAAGCGTAATTTAGGAATGAGGGATTTACAGGGGTAGATCTGAGATCACAGCGTATCGTTCGGACCTCCTAATAACTGAGTGAAGTTGTCTAAATAGTTCTACAAAAGTCGGACTCGATGAAACTACTCCCCGATTAGCCGCCCTTCGGCTTCCCTGTCCCCGATGGGCATCTCTTCCCCGTTCGCTTCGTCCTCAAGACCGTATTCTTCGCCTTCCGGGGTGCCCGGGAGGTGCTCGGAGGCCTCCCCGGCAGTTTCGGATACGTCGCCTATTTCCTCGGACGCCCGGTCGTCGGATTCTGATACCTCACTTAGAGGCTCAGGGGCCGCTACATCTTCGCCAACCGGCTCCGACGCCTCTTCCGCTGTCTCGGAAAGCTCGCCTACCGGCTCCGCAGGTATGTCCTCAACGGGCATGGAAACCTCCCCTATGGGCTCGGACACCTGATTGAGTTCTTCCGTCTCCGGGTCGATCTGTACCAGTTCGCGCGTGGCTGAGGTACGGAAAACATCGGCTGAAACCTGAGAGATGTCGAATGTTAAAATAAAGGTCAAAGCCGCAATTGATAATGTGATATAAGGTGATAATCTCTTATTCTGATTCATATTTTTCTCCTTCCTGGCATTTCTTAACATATTCTTAACATAGATATGTATAATTCTAATGCTAAAGAAGTAAATTGTAACATCCAACCAATTTCTGATTGCCATTTATAATATAAATTGGATAGTTGAAATTTGAAAAAATATCTCGTTTAATATAATTTTTTGTATTCTCGTTGACCTGCCCGAATGAAGGTTAAAGGTGTTAGGAAATAAACTTAAATCATGCTTGCCTGAATTAAAGCTCCAATTCCTTGGGGTCTATTTAAGGGGGATGTTCGATTGAGGATGGAATTCAAATTGGCCGCATGCAGATTTAATCCCTTTAAATAACCCGGGTGAAAGAGTAGGATGAAAAAGCTTACGGGAAAAAAAGTATTAAAGATCAACGCCCCTTACGGGGGTATAAGCCTTAGGGACTACCACATCGAAAAACGAAGGCTCCAGCTTGAGCTGCTGACAATTCAGCAGAGGGTAGCAAAGCTGGGGGAACGTATGTGTATATGCTTCGATGGGCGCGACGCGGCGGGCAAGGGCTCTACAATACTGCGGTTCACGCAAAACCTTATGCCTAAATACTACGGTACCGTTGATCTTGGCATACCCACACAAAAAGAATCCAAGTACTGGTTCCACAGATACGAAAAGCACCTGCCGGAACCCGGTGAAATGGTTTTCTTCGACCGTTCTTGGTACAACCGTGCGTTGATAGAGCCTACGATGGGGTATTGCACAAAGAAACAGTATGAATACTTCATACATAAGGTTCTTGAATGGGAGCACCAGCTGATAGACGACGGACTCAAGCTCGTGAAATTTTATTTATCGGTTGATCCCGAACACCAGCTTTACAGGTTTCAGGAACGTCTGTCCGACCCGCTTAAGTTTTGGAAATTTTCGGAGAATGATTTTCATGCGAGAAAAAAATGGGAAACTTATACGAAATACAAAGAACAGATGTTCTCGCATACGGCGTCTGAAAAATCTCCCTGGGTACTGATTGATTCCAATTCCAGGAAAACGTCACGGCTCACATGTATGCTTTATGTTGTGAACCTCTACGGCAAGAAGAAATTTGTTCCTTTAACGGGAGAAGACGTAACCGAAATGCATAGTATTGAAATAAACGGAGTTGCATTTAACGGGTTAAACAAACTGCAGTATTCTGTGCTCAAAGAAATGGCTGATGAACAAAAACTAAACGCCAGGGAGCTTCTTACGGAACCGAGAAATGAATGAAGAAATTACGCTTTCCAACACTTTAAAATTGCCGCGCGTGAGGTCCGCGGGCGGTCTTGTATATAACGACAACTACCACATACTGCTTATATTCAAACGCGGGAAATGGGACTTGCCTAAAGGCCGGTTCGAAATGGATTCAGACCCTGTCGAAACCGCCTTGAGAGAAATAAGTGAAGAGACAGGACTTGATAAAAACAAGCTGACGGTTCAGGGCAGATTGGTTTCTACGTGGCATACCACAAGGCACCAAAAGATAAAATATCTGAAAAAGACCTTATGGTATCTTGTACATTATCATGGTGAAGATTCCGATGTCGCGCCCCAGATAGAAGAGGGTATAATTGAATGCCGCTGGGTGCATTTGCCCGACCTGGATAAGTACAGGCCGTTGCTTCTCGCAAGGATAGAGTACGTGATCGATTTTTGGTTGCAGAATCTTGCGTACGCCCCCCGATATTAATCTTAATCGGAATTGCGCCGCGATTTCGCCAAGGGCTGATTATGAATCAGAAGGACGTGTTTTAATGAAAAAAAATTATATAGAGACTCGTTATGCGCGGTTGATTGATGAATCAAAGCCTTCTACTCGCGGGTTTTTGAGGTCCGATGACTTTAAGGCCTGGGGGAAAAGCGCGCTTAAATTGATAGATGAAATGTGCGGCGTAACTAGCATGTATTACACAACATTCTTGCGTACACATCATGAGGCGCTTGTGATCGGCACAGAAGACGCCAGATTCCCTACCCATGTGTCGCTATGCATAAGCATATTAAAGTCAGCTTACCAGGAATTCGTCCGGGAATCCGATTGAGAACCTCAATTTATAAATATGGGCTAAAGAGTGGAGTTCCGTTATTTATAAAAAATCCGAACTGATTTTGCGGATTAATTTAGTTCTCGCGGATTATCCGGTTTCGGCTTATTAAACAACTGTGTTCCCGGAAGCACTAAAATCAGACCCGGAGGGTTGGATTACCCGACGAAGCTAATACGGTGTGTATAACCGGCTTTCCCTATGTCTTGTTTAGTCTACCCACTTTCTCCTTATAGATTTCCTGCAGGCGGTTATCCGTTCCTTTAATCAGCTTTATGCCCATTTTACCGGGCATGTTGCCGAGTCTGTGTTTTGACCACCTTACAACACCCTCGACTATTATCTCCGAGTTTTCCTCTTCTCCCGATCCGGTCTCGTCCGGGATGCTTATTACTATACGCGTCCCTGGCGGGTAAATGTTACGTGACTCAATTTTAAGACCGTGGTCGGAAAAATCTGACGTATATGCCAGCAATGTGGGCTGCGTTTTACCCAGCTTGATTCTTTTTCTATATGGGATTCTTCTCGAATCTCTTTTCTGTACCATAACTATTCCTGTGGTAATTATAATCCCGATTCTTATTAGAATAAGAAAAAATTATTTTTCCGAGTATTGGAGCGGCGGTGATTGCGGTAATATAGCAATCTGAATTAACAATATCAAATGGATACTCGAAAATTATACCTAAACACAATTGCTAAATTTACAGCTGATTGTAATTATGGCAAACTATTTAGAACTGTAATTCATTTCCTTAACGTAAATTTACTTAATAGAAATTTAATGTGCGAATAATCAGTTATACCTCTATATTATTTGGGAGCCTCAAATTATTTTTTTTGATCTTCCTTTTCAGCTTTTCCGTCACATTCGCTCAGGACTCAAATGATTGGAAAAGTGATTGGGCGGTTGAAAACAACTTTTCGATCAGCATAGACACTGAGGGTTACCACTTGCCTTCAGCCATTGCCTTTATCCCGAACCCCGGCAAAAAACCCAAGGATCCGCTATATTTCGTGACTGAACTCAGGGGGAGAGTGAAGGTAGTTACAAACGACCGGACTATTTATACTTTCTCTGAGGATTTCTTCAAGTTAAAGCCTTCTGAGGAACTGCCTGCATTAGCGGGCGAGCTAGGCTTGGCCGGTATATGTCTCGATCCGGCAAGCGGTTACGTATTCGTCACTTTTGCCTATCAGGATGCAAATAACATACTGCGGAATAATATAGTCAGGTTTCAATCCAAGCCCGGGATATTTTCTCTCAAGCCAGCTTCCATGCTAAGTTTTACAGAAGTTTTCTCCAGAGATCAATCGAGTCCGTCTCACCAGATTGGGGGTTGTCAAATTTACGACGATTTACTTTATGTCAGCGTAGGCAATGGATATGACAATATCAAGAGTCAAAGTATTGATTCTACTCTTGGAAAGGTGCTTCGCATGACGCTCGATGGAAAGCCTCTTCCGGACAACCCTTTTTATGTTGATAACGATATCAAGAAGGCCAGAAATTATGTATGGGCTTATGGTTTTAGAAATCCGTTCGGATTAAAAGTTTTGAAAGACAGAGTCTTTGTAGTGGAAAACGGTAAGGACGCGGACAAATTCCTTGAAGTCCAAGAAGGCGAAAACTACCTTTGGGATGGCACTGATTGGAGCATAGGGATTAATTCTGCTGCTGTCTTTGCGCCTGCCGTTGGTCCGGTACAAATGGATTACTATAAAGAAAACCTGGATATATTCCCCGAAAAATTTAAGGGGAAATTCTACGTAGCGCTTAGCGGTACTACGGGTAAAGCCGGTCCTGATTTGGACGGAGGGAAAAGCATTATAATGCTTGATTACAGCCTCAATGAAAGCAGGATGTTAAGTGTTCCTAAACATTTTTTAAAGTATATTGGTAGCGGGTTGCAAATTGTCGTCGGCGTCGGATTAGGACCGGATGGGCTATATTTCGTCCCCCTTATGCCGGACTCAGTTGGACGAAGTTCGGTATTCAAGGTCATTTACGACAAAAACAAAGCACACCCATACCTTTTGAATGAATTTACAACTGCTCCAGCCTTAATGGCAGATAAAGGGTGTTTTAGATGTCATACCTTGTACGAATATGGCTTTGGTACTCTCGGTCCGGCCCTTGATAGGGATCCTATGATTTCAAGAATTGAAGAAAGACTCGATTCTCAGGAGTATGCTGAATCCGTTAAAAAATTAGACCTCCTCGAGGAAGAGCCTTATCTGAATTTTAGAGAAGCCAGAAAAGAGGTGCTGGAGAAGAAAGGGATCGATAAGGTTAGGATTTGGATCAAGTATCATTTGCTTGAGCCGAAGTTTGATAATCCCCGGTCACAAATGCCCAATTTAGGGCTTTCTGAACATGAAGCCGTTTTAATAACAGACCATCTGGTGCCGGAAGAAAGCTTAAGAGTTAAAATAAGAAGATTACTAAGGCAGCTAATCCCGCGGCTAACATACAAGTATATGCTTTATTCATTTATAGTTGGGTTTGTCTTTTCATTTCTGTTAATATCTCTTCTACTCGCTGTTACGTACAGATTCTACCGGAAAAGGCGATAATCTCTCATGGGGCTATGATTTTTTCAGTATGCTAGGGGGGAGCTTTACGGTTCTTGACTGCTTTGACGATTAATCCATTCAAAAAAACTCTGAGTAAGAATTTCATTTTATTTGTTGTGTTTACTGGTCTCTGGGTCGCAGGCACAAGAGGCTCCTACAGCCAGGTTGTATCTCCGGATAACGAAGAGGCCCTCGACCCTGTAGTGGTAACCGGAACGGCTTACCCGACTACTCTCGGGAGAAGCACTGCGAGTGTAACTGTTATTACACGGGAGGAAATAGAAGCGCGGCGTGCCGATACTGTCTCAGAGCTCCTTCAGCGGGTGCCGGGTCTTTATGTAGATCAGCCGGCGTCGCGTGGCGGCGTAACCTCCGTTTACATACGCGGAGGAGATCCGAATTTTACACTTGTCCTGATAGACGGCGTAAAGGTCAACGACCCTACGAACAGCCGCGGCGGTTCATTTGATTTCTCAACCCTGAGTACAGATAATATCGAGAGAATTGAGGTCGTACGCGACCCTATGTCTTCGATCTACGGCTCAGACGCCCTAAGTGGTGTTATCAACATCATCACCAAAAAGGGGAAGGGCAAAACTCGAATCAGTCCTGAATTCTCAGGGGGACGGTACGGACAGTACCGATTTCTAGCTGGTATGTCGGGCTCGCCCGATATATTGAGTTATTCATTCACAGGCTCCTATATTGACGAAGGAGAGCAGGTTGAAGGGAGTAAATTCAAAAGCCCCACGTTCAATGCGAACCTCGGACTGTTTAGCACGGACACCGTAGAGATAAATTCCACGTTGAGGTATTCGCATATCGACAGCTCCAGTTTTCCTGATGATAGCGGGGGGCCTGAATTCGCCGTTATACGCTCGGTAGATGAGCGGAATATCGATCAATTTCTGTTGGGGATTAAGCTCGTCCACGTGCCTTTCGAGTGGTGGGATTATGAGGTCAAATTCGGATTCTACTACAATAAGGAAAAATTTTCCTCTCCAGGCGTGGCGCCTGGTATTCGCGATCCTCTCGGGATACCGCCGAATGAATCCGACACCAAATTCTCACGATATGATGTTAACCTGATAAACAGATTCTCCCTTTACGATACATTGGACCTTGTAGCAGGTTTTGAAACTGAGATAGACGACGGTTCAGGCAGCGGGACGTTATTCGGAGAAATTCCCGTATCTACGGGATTCGACCTTAACAGATACATTCTGTCGCCGTATCTGGAGTTGCACTGGGCTATGCTTGAGGACCTAACTCTGGTATTGGGCTCACGGGTCGATTTTCCCAAGGACTTCGACTCCGAGTTCAGTCCGAGAGTAGGAGTTTCTTATAAGATCAAAGCGACCGATACGATTCTAAGGGCTAACTGGGGAGAGGGATTCAAGCTCCCCAGTTTTTTCGCACTCTCAAATCCTATAGTCGGAAACCCCGGGCTTGATCCTGAGAAGAGCAGAAGCATCGATCTGGGTATTAATCAGTTTATCTGGGATGGGAGGGTCGAGGCCTTGCTAAATTTTTATTATAGTGAATATCAGAATCTAATTGATTTTGATGAAGGACCTCCCCCGAGGCTTGTAAACCGCTCACGAGTAACTATCAAGGGTTTCGAATTCATAATTGAGGCCGAGTCTTGGAAGAAGCTGAAGCTGAACGGGAATCTGACATATGCGGCCAGCGATATAAAAGGGACGAATGAGGTGCTCAGAAACCGCCCGAGATGGTGGGGAGGATTCTCTATTTTATTTCGGCCGACAAGGGTATTTGACATCAATATAGACGCACTTTTTGTAGGTAAAGTATTTGATTCTTCGATCCCTACAGGGGATGTGACTCTCGATTCTTATTCTGTATTTGATCTTGCTGCTACATGGAATCCTCATAAAAAGATGAGAATTTTTCTGGCTGTAGACAATCTTTTTAATGAACGATACGAACAGTTTGTCGGATTTCCAGCGCCGGGAATAAGTCCGAGAGCCGGGGTCAAACTTACATTCTGAAAATCTAGGATACCGAATTGGCTATAGTCTGCCGGAATTGAGTTCGCTTATTGAAGAAAAAGAAGGCGGCAGGTAGAATTTTCACCTCTTTTCTGGAGGATTTACACTTTGCGCCCGTAGCTCAGCTGGATAGAGCAACGGACTTCTAATCCGTAGGTCGGGGGTTCGAATCCCTCCGGGCGCGCCAATTTTCTCAAATAATCACAGTCAGTTGCATTTCCTTCCAAAATAGTCTATAATTTCCTTTCAAAGAATATTCAAAGAATCAATCCGTAAATCCTACATGTGGGGTAGCGATTCGTGGCTTCCTTATTCTCTAAGAAAGGGGTTTGGTACGGCGTCTTTACTGTAAATTATAAACAGAAGTGGATAAAAATAGGACGGATGTCTAAAACCGCCGCAAAAGAAGTTCTCAGAAAACTTGAAGAAGAACATGACAGAAAGAAATTCGGCATCATAGATGAAAAACAGGTTCCATTTGAAAACTATGCGCGTGAATATCTTGATTACTCAAGGACGAACAAGGCAGAAAAAAGTTATGAGCGAGATAAAACCAGTATGCATACGCTTCTTAGGTTCTTTCGATCGATTCATCTTCCAAGACTTAAATCTCGGCATATTGAGAATATGAAGACAAAAAGATTGGCTGAGGGTGTATCACCCAGAACCGTTAACATTGAGTTGAGGTGTTTGTCTCACATGCTCAACAAGGCGGTAGAGTGGGGCTACATCAGGGAAAGTCCCTTTAAGAACATAAAACTGCTTACCTATGAAAAAAAGCCTCCACGGTTTCTGACAAAAGAAGAAGTATCTAAATTACTTGAGGCTTCAACTCTCTGGTCTAAGCCTATTTTCATTGTCATGCTAAATACTGGCATTCGAGAAGGAGAGCGCAGAAGGCTAAAATTCGAAGATATTGATTTTGAAAATAAACGAATACTTGTCAGGTCTTCAAAAACGAAAGACTTCAGATCAATTCCTATGAATGAAGAGACTGAAAAGACGCTTAAATGGCTCACGAAGAACTACATACCACCTCATACAAACGTTTCATATCCACGAAAAGAACATCAAATAGAGTATGTATTCTGTAGTGAAGACGGTTCTCCTGTCTTATCCATAAAGACATCGCTTGCTAATGCTTGTAGGAAAGCGGGGCTAAAAGGTGTCTCGCCGCACACATTACGCCATACCTTTGCATCTCACCTGGTAATGTCTGGAGTTGATTTGAGGACTGTGCAGAGATTGTTGGGTCATAAGAATATTAGTACTACGATGATGTATTCTCATTTGACGGAAGATCATTTGGCGAGGGGTGTGGAGAAATTGAGTTGGGTTGAAAAAAAAGGTGAGGATTGCCTATAATCATTTCTGCAAACTATTTCAAAACAAAAACTTGAAGCATTGTCTAAAGTGCTATGCTTGATCCAAATCGGGATACCAGGATGACTATAATGCCCAGGCTTCCAAAAAAAACAAAGAACAACATTGCAAATATGAAATATCGGTTTTGGACTGGCATGTAAGTGTAAGCTTCAATGAATATGCTTACATGAACCTTCTTGATCAAGAGGAGTTTAAAGAGAGCTTCTATATGGTTATGGAGGGACGTTTAATTTCAACAACCTCAAAGAAGTGCAAGAGTTATACGGCAGTAAGGGTAAACATATATTCTAGTGAAATTTGGTATAACAAACACATGCTGAGAGAAGATTTGCATACAATAGGCGATATGGAAATTCAGAAAGCAGATGCCTGTCTGTACAAGGAAGATACAATTTGTTTTTGGGAACAGAGCTTTATTGGAGGAAGGGGGAGAGATACTACGTAGACTTTCGGAAGTTATCTGCCGAATTTTAGGTTTTCATTTAGTCACAATTTTTAGTGTTTCGTGTTATTCTACATTCCGTGCAGTATAGAGTTTGCCTATTAATATGAGTAGCTGAAGTAATCGGGAAGGCAATGGAATTATCATTTAAAGTACTCAATGATATACAAAGAAAGTTATTCTTGTCGTAAAATTGGATTAATAAGTAACCAATTTGAGCTTACTGTGAGTGACTTAAAATGTATCTATCTAAAACGGACTACTTAGAATATCTTCAGTGCCCTAAGAATCTGTGGCTGAAAAAGAAAAAACCCGAGTTGTATATTTCGATACCACCCTCAGATTTTGATTTAAAGAACTTTCGTGAAGGTCAGGAAGTTGAAGCACTTGCACGCAACTTGTTTTCCGACGGTTATCTTCTCAATGGTGATCCAAAAAGGTTAGCAGAACAAACGAACGAACTAATAACTTTAAAGAAATCACCAATATTTCAAGCGACATTTATCACTGATAGAGGTTTAATAGCAAAAATTGACATTCTAGACTCCAACAAAAGGTCCGGATGCTGGGATATATATGAGGTAAAGTCATCGAATGATATTAAAACCGATAGAGAGCATAACCATATAAAAGATGTTACATTCCAAGCTCTTGTGATGAGAGGTGCGGACATCCCAGTGGGGGAAGTTTATATAGTTCATCTGAATAAAGATTATATAAAAAACGGAGATGTAGATTTGGAAGAACTCTTTGTAAAAGAAAATGTTTCAGAGAAGATTATTAATCATTATGATATAACCAAATTAGAAACCGATGAGGCTTTGGAGCTTCTAGAGTACAATGACATTGACCTGAGTTCATGTCCCTGCATTTATATGACGAGGGGGAATCATTGTTCTTCTTTCAGCGTTTTTAACCCGAATGTTCCGGATTATTCTGTACATGACGTTTCAAGAATTCGTTCTAACAAAATTCAATCCCTGATCGACTCTGGTGTAGTAGCTATCACCGACATTCCGGATAGTTTTCAGCTCACTGATAAGCAAAGATTGCAAGTGAATTTGGAAACATCACAAAAACCCCTCATTGATAGAGAAAGTGTATATCAAGCCTTAAGCCAGTTAGAATACCCGCTCTACTTTTTAGATTATGAAACATTTATGGTGGCTATTCCAATTCTAGATGGGTACAGACCTCATCAGCACATGCCGTTCCAGGTTTCTATTCATAAAATAGATATTGACGGGAAGCTATTACACTTTGAGTATTTAGCGGATAACATTGAGTATGCAACTATCAGACTCATTGAGTTTTTAAAAGAAATTATTTTGCCTGAAGGAACTGTAATTTCATGGCATGCATCATTTGAAAATGCCATCAATAAGGGACTGGCAGAGTTGCATCCTGAACATAGTGATTTTCTGCTCGACCTAAATAACAGAACTTTTGACTTGGAACAACTCTTTAAAAATGATTATTTACATCCTGAATTTAAGGGAAGAACATCTATAAAGAATGTATTACCTGTCCTATTGCCACGGTTCTCTTATGAAGATCTTGTTATTCAGGATGGGACAGCTGCAATGGAGGGTTGGCGAAAAATGATTTTCGACGATATCCCAGACAGCGAAAAAGAAATTATAAAGAAGGCGCTTTTAGAATATTGTAAAATGGACACATTAGCAATGGTTGAAATTTACAACCACCTGAAGTCTATTTAGTATGTTCAAACTACCGGCCTATAGCAGTGCATGTAAACTTTGCCATTGGCATACCGAATGCACCAGACGGCTCATCAAAGAGGGTGACCTCACTCTGATACCAGAGCTGGGGCGAGCGATGCGCGACGTCATGATGGATCGTATCAGAACGATTCACGATCTTGCCAGAAACCATCCTGATAGTTTTGTTTTCGGCAAAAAGACCATATTTCCCGGCATCGGTCCTGACACGCTCAGAAAGTTTTATGAACGGGCCAGAGTACAGACATCTGATGGAGCTGGCCCCTTGCTGTTAGCTCCCACTGAGCTGCCTGACTATGAGCTGGAGCTGTTTTTTGATATCGAAGTCGATCCCATGCGGGATATATGTTATCTGCACGGTTTCGTCGAGCGGCGCGGTTTCGACAGCGCGACGGAAAAATTTATCTATTTCTTTGCGGATCAACCGACACCACAGTATGAAAAAAGCGCTTTTGCGGATGCACTGGATTATATGCGGACAATACGTCCCTGCGCAATTTATTATTATTCCAAAAATGAACGCACGATTTACCGCACGCTCCAGGAAAAATATCCCGATATTTGCAGCGCCGAGGAAATAGAGGAACTGTTCGACCCTGCGCACGCAATCAATCTTTACAACGACGTTGTAATAAAAGTAATGGAATGGCCCACCAGGGATTACTCTATAAAAACTCTTGCAAAATATCTCGGTTTCAATTGGAGTGATACGCACCCGTCAGGCGCGGCCTCGATTGAATGGTTCAACCGGTGGGTTAAAATCGCCGATCTCGACGTGCGCCAGCGCATCCTTGATTACAACGAGGATGATTGTATCGCAACCCGCGTATTGCTGGATGGTATCAGACAATTAGTTCAACCGTGAAGCATACTTATATTTGACATGTTTGTTTATAAAACTGTTCAGCCCCATCCCAGCCATAGCCAAGTCTTTCATTTGTTCAATGTTGCCACTCCCCGCACTTTGATAGGTATATAAATAAATTGACCCGTCATGAAACTGGACCTTTATAAAATCGGTTCCGATTTCATAGGCTGCGACTCCGGAATCCCCTCCCAAGTTCTTATAATGTGTCATATATAGCTCCTTTTCGGGTTATTCATTCCCCGAAATTAATTGATTTATTTTTCTTCTACGCTTCGGTGAATAAATCAAAAACAGACTACGAATCGCTCATAGCGGACATTGATCTAATGAAAGCAAATTGTTATTCCATTCTCCGTCAGCATATGTACGAAGATACGGTGCTCTTCCAGCCGGACGCACGATTCCCACATCGGAGCGCTTCTTTGTTTTGGGATCGATCACATAAAACGTATTTGTTCTCGCCTCGATGCTGGCTATTACTTGCTCTCGGGTCCATATCCACCCGGCGAGCCGGATTGCCCAAATGAGTTATGTGTTTGTGTGGGCTCTGTGGGCTTGGTTTGGTGATGCAAGTGACTGTAACATCTGCCATTTTTTCTCCTCGGACCAGGTGCATCTTCGGATACCGGCCCTTCATTCTTTAGTTTTTGGGACATTTTCAAATCGCCCCATAGTATATAAATGCTTATTTTTGGCGTACCATTGACACGGTGTTGGAAAAAAATTTTTAGACCGGTCTGTCAATGACCGTCCCGAAACGAGCATTTTAGTTAGTGGGCCTGCAGATGGTAAAATTTTGAGGACATTCGAATGACGGCAAAACCTCCACGCCGCGTACCGGTAGAAGCGGCGGCAACACCTGGGGAAATAGCGGAGGCGATTGAGGCGCTCACTAAAGTTGACTGGGCTAGATTGAAGCGTTCTGCGAAAGACTTTATATCCAAGCTGGGGCCGAAGGCAGATTACAGAACAGTTGAGGACCTCATGCAGACAGCTCTAAGAGACCTATTGGCTGATACCCGGCGATGGAACAAAAGTAACGTCGATTTTGTAAAGTTTCTGACTGAAGCCATGAGAAGCATATCGAGTAACTGGGCAAGGTCGTATAAAAAAGATGAGACCCTAATATTGGAATCCGATCTCCGGCGAGAAAACGAGGAGGGCGACGTTTTTAACCCGTTGGAGAAAGTACAGGGACACACTCCGAATCCTGACAAACAGCTCAGTGACAGGCAAATTTTGGAGCAGATCGGGGATTTATTCAGAGATGATCAAAGGGCTCAGATGGTATTGGAAGCTTGGCAAGAGGGATATGACCCAACCGGTGTGCGTGATCTTTGGGAGCTATCTCAGAACGAGTACAATACCATTGTACGCAGAATTCGCCGGCGATTAATTGCTGCTGGTATCACTCCCGATTGAAATAAAGGGGGACCTAATGCCTGATAAAAAAACCGACGAAGAAAAATTTTATATCATAATCGACTCGCTCGGTACATCCGTCCTTGATGAGAGCGATGACGAAATCATGGATGAACTTCGCAGGAGCGGGGTTGATATGGAC
This sequence comes from Deltaproteobacteria bacterium, assembly GCA_040223695.1. NCBI lineage: Bacteria > Pseudomonadati > Myxococcota > Myxococcia > Deltaproteobacteria bacterium. The sequence goes on along the minus strand of JAVKFU010000007.1, from coordinate 54,288 downwards.
GCAGAAGCCGTACGCCTGAAAACCATGATGCTGGATACAGTCAAAGTATTCCGTCAGCGCTCCTTGAAGGCCGCCCGCACGGCTTATGATCGTGAAATCGAGCAGATGGAGAAAGAGCCATACCCGATCCCAGAGACAGCAGAGGAACGGCGAGAACTGTTCTTATTACTTACACAGCAGAAGCAATACGCGCAATATGTAACAGCCCAGTACCGGAACCTGGAAGAACTTACCGACAACGACATCAAAACCTATCTGGAGGATCTTGCCGAGCTGGGCATACTGCAAGAGCTTGATCGTGACGAACCCGATGGAAAAAAATAATCATTTTTTGACTCCCGACCAGATTTTGGACGAGCTTGGCATTACAACCCCGGATGAAATCGATATTGAGGCAATCGCTTTCCACTGCGGTGCAATTATCCGGTACCGTCCCCTGACCGGTTGTGCCGCCCGCATTGTCGGGAATGGGGACAACGCCATCATTACGGTAGATTCAGGTTCCTCTAACCGCGAAAGACAACGTTTTTCCGCCGCTCACGAGCTCGGACACTGGATGTATGACAGGGGAAAAATCTCCTATAGCTGCCAGGAAGCACAATTCGTAGAAAAGTGGTTCAAGCACGACCCTGAATCGCGGGCAAACAGCTACGCCAGCAATCTCCTGCTCTCTGTCTCGCTTTTTAAGCCAATGGTGTCCACATTCAGGGCAATTGATTTCAACACAGTCAAAAGTTTGGCTAGAGCATTCACCACGAGCTTGACTTCCACAGCGATCCGCCTTGTTGAACACGGACCGCTTCCGGCAATGCTTGTCTGTTACAGCGATGCGGGACGGCAGTGGTTTGTACGCGGTTCATACGTTCCCGATCAACTCTGGCCACCTGAGAAGCTCGAACCGGGCGCGTACGCTTATGATTTGCTTAAAGGTGGAGCGGAGCGTGAGTTTAAGGGGCAAGTTTCAGCAGAAGCATGGTTCGATCACCCGATAGCCGAGCGTTATAACATTCAGGAGCATTCTCTGCGAACAAGCTATGGCGTCGTATTATCTCTTCTTTGGTGGAAGAACGAGCAGATGCTAATTGATATCGACGATTACGAGGAAAGAAAAGCTTACCGCAAGTGGGATGAATAAGCCAAACATATGTGTAATAAAACTATAAATATGCGGAAGGGAGAACCAGCGGAAGGGATAGAGTTTTACAAGCTGCTATATGCAGATGATGAATTCTGCAAAGAGCTTGGCAGGGCTGTACTGGCAACGGGCAGGCTCGAAACGGAACTGATAAAATACATGGACAACAAAAATGTGGGAGAAAAGACAAAAAAGGCTACCCTTGGTATACTGATTGAATACGCCAGGAAACATGAGTTGTTAACGAAAATGGTACCGGTACTGGAAATATTGAGAGATCAGAGAAACTATCTGGCTCACAATATCTATGCACTATTTTCAGGTTTCATCGAGGAAACCATTTTACCGGGGTCTGGCTTGCTCAATTCAGATGTCGATCTCTTTACCGACCGTGTTTGTCAGCTAACAGAGGATCTTAATTGGCTTGCAGATGTTGTTGTAAAAGAGCAATGAATATATGGAGCTTTCAGATACATTAATATAGGAGGAAGTATCATGGCGAAGAAGCAAAGCCACACGGGTTACCGGAGTTCAACAACGGGTAAGTTCGTTAAAAAGAGTTATGCTGAAAAGCATCCGGCAACGACGCAGAAGGAATCAATCCCCAATCCCGGACGCGGTGACACTGGACGCGGCAAAAAGAAGTAGCAAGAACATTTTATGTAATACAGATTTCTTGACCTCGACATATATTATTGGCCGAGATAGTAGTTCCCTGCCCTAATTTATAGCAAAATTCATACCTAGTTGACCTCCCGATCCTGACATATCCTATGAAATATCTATGTGCGGACGGTTTGTCAGATCGACGGACAAGGACGATCTTCAAAGCAGGTTCGGCTTTACCGATCCGCAAGGGGTCCTTCTGGAGCCGCGCTATAACATCGCCCCCTCGCAGATGCACCCGGTCGTCATCGTCGAGGATGACCAGCGTGTGCTGAAACTGACGAGATGGAGCCTGGTGCCGTTCTGGGCGAAGAACACTAACATCGGATACAAAATGATTAACGCCAAAGCAGAAGGAATTGAAAATAAGAACAGCTTTAAAAATCCGCTCAGAAAACGGCGCTGTCTCGTATTGGCAGACGGATTCTATGAATGGAAAAAGACCGATAAAAAATCGAAGATACCCTATTTCATCAGGCTCTCTTCAGGGGAGCCGTTTGCTTTCGCCGGATTGTGGGACATATGGACCAAGGGAGAAGAGCCGCTTACTACATTCACCATCATTACCACAGACAACAATGAACTTCTAAAACCGATCCACAATCAGATGCCGGTCATACTACACCAGAAAGATGAAGGCACATGGCTCGATCCTGAACTCAAAGACCCCGAGAAATTAAAGCCACTCTTAAAACCCTATCCATCAAAAGAAATGGAAATGTATGAGGTCTCAACAATAGTCAATTCACCCAAAAACGATATACCGGAATGTGTAAAATGTGTGACATAAAAAGGAGATAACCATGATATTAAGAGAGCTTGGAATACTTGATACAGCGCACAGCCCGAGACTTCCGCTGGCAACATTACGTATTCCCTGCGGAACTGGTTTCCCATCACCTGCGGATGACTATCTGGAAGAGAAACTAGATTTGAACAAGTATCTCATCAAACACCCCGCGGCCACATACTATGCCCGAGCTGAAGGAGATAGCATGGTAGGCGCAGGTATTTTCCCGAACGATATATTAGTAATAGACAAGGCGATTGAAGAGGTGAAAGATAGGATTATCATCGCATGGCTCAACGGAGAGTTTACGGTTAAGAGATACCATGTGGATAACCGGCTTGGAAAGGTTTACCTCGTGCCGGAGAACCCGAAGTTCTTCCCACATGAGATAACGCCGGAGATGGACTTTATGATCTGGGGAGTGGTTACCTACAGCATACATAAGCTCTGATATTCCCATGACCATATTCGCCCTAGTAGATTGCAATAACTTCTATGTTTCCTGTGAAAGAGTCTTTAATCCCGGACTCAACGGCAGGCCAGTAATTGTCCTTTCTAACAATGATGGGTGTGCAGTGGCGTTATCTGAAGAAGCCAAGCAATTCGTTTCTATGGGAGCTCCTATATTCAAATTCATGGGCATTGTAAAGAAACACAACATCCATCTCTACTCAAGCAATTATACGCTCTATGCAGACATGTCGCATAGAGTACATGAGGTGTTATCTCAATTCTCTCCCCATATTGAAAACTATTCTATCGATGAATCGTTTCTCTCACTTGACGGCTTTGGAAAAACAAATCTCACCGCTTATGGACGAGAGATAAGGGCCGAGGTTCTTCGATGGACGGGCATACCTGTCTCGGTGGGAATCGGGCCTACAAAGACGCTTGCAAAAATAGCCAATAAATTAGCCAAGAAAAACAAGATGTGTCAGGGGGTGCTGGATATTACGGATCACCCCAGGCTCGATGATTTTCTCGCAAGCGTGGAGGTTGAAGATGTATGGGGGGTTGGCTGGCAATATACGAAGCTCTTAAGCAGACACGGTATAAAGACAGCACATGATCTTAAGAATGCTTATGACGGTTTTATTAGAAAGAACATGACCGTACAGGGACTTAGAACTGTGTGGGAGTTGCGCGGCCAGTCATGCATCGATCTTGAAGAAGCAATCCCGGACAAAAAAGAGATTGTAAGCTCGAGGTCCTTCGGAAAGGATGTAGAAGATTACACGGAGGTTTCCGAGGCCATAGCCACATATGCAACCCGAGCCGCTGAAAAGCTCCGTGCACAAAAATCTATTTGTGATCACATATCGGTCTGGATTGAGACAAACCGATTTAAACCTGAGAACCCACAATATAGCAATATCATGTCATGCAGATTACCAGAGCCAACGGCATACACTCCAATGCTTATTAAATATGCACTCCATCTTCTAAGCAAAATTTACAGAAAAGGTTATGCGTACAAAAAAGCAGGCGTTGCCCTCATGAATTTAGCTCCGGCTTGTGAAGTCCAACAAAACCTCTTTACTAAGTTTGATCATTCAGGGCACAAGAGATTGACAGATGCGATGGACAAAATCAACACTCAGTGGGGAAGAGAGACAGTAAGGTCCGGAGCCTCCGGGTATGAAAGACCCTGGGGTATGAGACGAGCTAGAATTTCAAATAGATATACTACGAGGTGGGATGAATTAGTAACTGTTAGAGCAGGAATCGAAAAGCTATAATTCTAGTTTCTCTGTTACAGCGGATTCTACATTTACTTCATTAACCATTTCTAATTTTATCCTAGAAAGCCCCATTATTACACGGACATCTTGAATAAATAATACATCTGAGTCGCTGGTACAAAATACTGAGACTGTAGTTTCGTGATATCAGTCGCGATATATAGATATAGACCGTGCACCAAGTACGGGGTGCTCGGGATTTAAGTACGGCTTGCAGGAGCCTGTCTTAGCAATATAACCTTCAGCTCCTCTGGTTGAATTTATTTCGCCCGCTATGTTTTCAAGCACTGGTTCTATCACTTCTTTCAAGAGTGTGTGCGGATTTACCTTTTCGCTCATTTTTTATTGCTTCTCCTCTCCCTCGCTGAGCGCAGTAACCTCTACCCATTCATCGTCATCTGTTTTTTGATAAAACTTTCCATCTTTACTGTAGAACGTAAGGTTCTCAACCTCTTCCTCATTTTTGTTGTGGAAATTGAGATCGGGTGAGAACTTGTCTTCTTTTTTATCTGACATATGAAATAATTATAAACTAATCTCAAATTTTTTATTAACACTTCTGAATTAACAGTTATGATTATATTCAATTCTTAACTCTTCTTTCATGATGAACGAGATAGTATCATTTTTGATACATACATGTATTTAGTTTATCTTGTTCTTTAATCATATTTCTAAAAACTCTCTGTGAATCAGGTTTATAATGCCATTCCAGAAATATATCGATGACATCAGCAAACGTTACGCCATGGGAACTGCACGGGAGCACACATACCGCCCAGCCCTACAGAACCTATTGGAAGATGTAATACCAGGCATTATAGCCAGTAATGACCCCGCACGTATCGAATGCGGAGCACCGGATTTTATCCTTTCACGGCGTAAGATTGATGTAGGTTATATCGAAGCAAAAGATATAGGTGATGAACTAGATAAAACTGAAAAGACCGAACAGCTCAAACGTTATCGTGAGTCCCTCGACAACCTGATTTTGACAGACTATCTGGAATTTCGCTTTTTCCTTCATGGTGAAAAGGTAGAAGTAATCCATATTGGTGATGTTCAAGGGAAAAGTGTAAGACCGCTTGCCGAAAACTTTTCTCGTCTGAAAACCCTTCTGATAGACTTTGCGGCATTTCAGGGACAAACAATTAAGTCCGCCAAAAAACTAGCGGAGATGATGGCCCATAAAGCCCGCCTTATGAGAGATGTGTTTTTCAAAGTTGTTCAGGATAAAATCGGAAATAGCGCATTACATGACCAGCTTAAAGCTTTCAAAAAAGTACTTGTGCACGACATGGACGAGGTGCAGTTTGCAGATGTATACGCGCAGACAATAGCTTACGGCCTGTTCACAGCACGTCTTCACGACACAAGTCTCGATGACTTTACTCGTGCTGAAGCCCTGACATTGATTCCGAAGAGCAACCCCTTTTTGAGACAACTTTTTCACTATGTCGCTGGTCCAGACCTTGATGACCGCGTAGTCTGGATTGTTGATGCTTTGTGTGAAGTTTATCGATCCACAGACCTTCGGGCCATCATGCATGACTTTGGTATGGCTACTGGCCAGAACGACCCGATCCTGCATTTCTATGAAACATTCCTTGCCGAGTATGATCCGAAACTGCGTAAAAGCCGGGGAATCTGGTACACGCCGGAACCTGTTGTGAATTTTATTGTCCGTGCCATTGATGATGTATTGAAGGAGCATTTTGGCCTGAGAGCCGGGCTTGCGGATACATCCAAAGTCAAGATTCAGGTTGAAGTGCAGGACACGGACAAGCGGACAACAAGACGCAAAATGGTTGATAAAGAAGTGCATAAAGTACAACTCCTTGATGTGGCAACCGGAACCGGTACTTTCCTTGCCGAAGTTATTAAACTGATCTATGCACGCTTCAAAGGACAGGAAGGTTTGTGGAGCAGTTACGTTGAAAATGACCTACTTCCCCGTCTGCATGGCTTTGAATTGCTGATGGCGAGCTATGCCATGTGTCACATGAAGCTGGACTTGCTATTACAGGAAACCGGATACCACCCTTTAAATCCCAATAACCCACCTCGTGTGAGTGTTTATCTCACAAACAGCCTTGAAGAATATCATCCAAAAGTGGAAACTTTGTTCGCAAGCTGGCTGTCAAGAGAAGCCAATGAAGCCAACAGGATAAAAAAGGATATGCCCATAATGGTTGCTTTAGGCAATCCACCGTATAGTGGGGAAAGCTCCAATAAAGGGGACTGGATTATGGATATTGTGGATGCCTATAAACAAGAACCTAGAGGTGGCAAACTGAAAGAAAGAAATTCTAAATGGCTAAATGATGATTACGTCAAGTTTATGAGGATGGGTGAGTATTATATTGAAAAAAACGGTGAAGGGGTTTTAGCGTATATTACTAACCACTCTTATTTGGATAATCCAACCTTTCGCGGGATGCGGTGGCATTTATTAAACACCTTTGATGATATTTACATTATTGATTTACACGGTAATGCACAACAAAAAGAAACAACCCCTGAAGGAAAGCCAGACAAAAATGTATTTGATATAAAGCAGGGCGTTGCGATTGTTGTAGCCGTAAAAAATCGCCGTATGGTTGGTAAGAAGCCGTTGGCGACCGTCCATCACGCAGACCTGTGGGGCGACAGGCAGAAAAAATATGACTTTCTACTAAAAAGCATGCTGATCGGTGTAAAGTGGAAGAAGCTGAAACCCATTGAAAGTGATTATTTCTTTATTCCGAAAGACTATGGTCTACTGGAAGAATACGAAAAAGGAATTCTAGTTTCTGAATTATTTGTGGAAGGCTCTATGGGCGTGACCACCGGGGGCGATAAAGAACGGGTAATGTTTGAAAAATATCAAAATGATAATGTTCGGTCATATTCTTACAGACCATTTGATACAAGATTTATTGAGTATAAAACTGAAATGCTAGCAAGAGCGCGAGAGTTTATCATGCGCAACTTTTTCAAAGAAAATATTGCGTTAATTACATGTAAAAGAAATAGAGACGATAGCTCGACTTATTTTCTATCAAAGGAAATTACGGACAAAAGCTATGTCTCATCATTAGATAACAGCTTCTGCTTCCCTTTGTATATTTATCATCCTGATCTCGGCACAGTTGAAACAATGACCCCAAATCTTAACCCGAATATCTATGCACAAATCAAGAATATTGTGCCAAATGTAACACCAGAAAGCCTGTTCGATTACATCTATGCTGTGTTACATAGTCCCGAATTTCGCAAGCGTTATGCTGAATTCTTAAAGTCAGACTTTCCGCGAATTCCCTATCCAAAAGATTCCAAAAACTTCCATGCGTTGGCTAAGCAGGGCACTGGACTGCGTAAACTACATCTGATGGAAAGTGAGAAGTTGAATGAACTGCTTACTACGTATCCTGTTGATGGTGATCACGAAGTTAAAAAGCCGCGCTTTGATAAAGGCAAGGTTTGGATCAATGAAACACAGTATTTTGGTAACGTGTCGGAAGTGGCATGGAACTTCCATATCGGCGGATACCAGCCCGCTCAGAAATGGCTGAAAGACCGTAAGGGCAGGAAGTTAACGATTGAGGATATTAAGCACTGGCAGCGGATTATAGTGGCTCTTGTAGAAACCGATCGTATTATGAAGGAAATTGATAATATAGATTTTTTACCGAACACCTTAGAATAAGTAATTTGCCCCGAGTAGACTATATAGGGATATGAAAGAAGTATGAAATTTATACACCAAGACCTGGGACAACGAAAAATAGGGGAAATTGTAGAAATAATTCTATCCTGCAATACTGTAAGTGTTCGCCTTATGGATAGTTCAAAGCACAATAGACTGATGAAGGCGATGGATAGAATTAACGGTCAATGGGGCAGAGTGACAGTAAGGTCCGGAGCTTCTGGATATGAAAGACAGTGGGGGATGAAAAGAGCAAGGATTTCGAATAGATTTACAACTAAATGGGAGGAGTTGATGACTGTTAAGGATTAAATTCGGCAGATCAGAGGACTTTTCAAACCTATATTGAGCACATTTGAAATAGACATTTCCGGAAGAATGGGCAGAAGCAAGCGTTTAAGATAATATTTTTCACTGAGCCATGAAACATAAACACTTTGTAGTTCTAATTTCAGTCCTCATAATAACCAGCCTTACTTCTTTTTCTTCAGCAAACAAGACTATTAAGATTGCGACATGGAATATTCGGGACCTTTCGACTTCGAGCAGAAGTGATTTCGAGCTCTTACAGATAGCGTACATTCTTAAGAATTTTGACTTAATTGCGATCCAGGAAGTGAACGATGAGGATTCTCTCGATATGATAATTGCATGGCTTGAGACCATTGGACATTCATACGCCAAGCTTTTTAGCCCTGTCTCAGGAACCGGCAGTGAAGCAGAGCACTACGCGTTTCTCTTTAGGGAAGATGTTATTGAGCCTTTAGATTCCGGCCATCTTGCCAAAGGAACCTTCGCAAGACCGCCTTACATTGCATCCTTCAGAGCAGGCGACTTTGATTTTACTATTATCTCTGTCCATATCTGCTCGGGATGCGGGAGTCTTGGAGAAGCTGGAAGGGAACTGGAAATCGCACGCCTGGGCATTATTTACAACAATCTCATGAGTCAATCCGAAAAAGACATTCTGGTAGTTGGTGACTTCAACCTCAATCCAAATAACAATTCCTTTATCAACTTGAAATCAGTTGAAAATACCTTACCAGTTTACCCTTGTTCAACTTTATCAGAATGCAAACAGAACGCTACCACAACCAGGGATTCAAATCTCATTGATAATATATGGTATAGCGAAACTCAAGTTCAGGAATACACTGGTGAGCATGACATATTTAAATTCGATGAAGTGCTGTATGAAGATCCAAAAGGCGACTCCGATGATTATCGTGAAAGATATTCAAGATTAGCCGTGTCTGATCATAGGCCTGTATGGGCTGACTTCAGAATTGATATGTCAGATGATGATTAACTCTTAGAAAAAATCTAGAATATTCTTCAAATTTGATCTGGAAGAGATGTTGCACTAAACGCCTTCGAACTAGCCCCATCAATCATAAGCCTGATATAGATATGAAAGCCTGGAAGATGAACCAAATCTCCCACTTTAAAGTTGGGATAAAATTCCTTTTCCAAATACTCCGCATCCCTGGCACTTACTCTAAATGAAATAATCGTTCCTACATTCCCAAGAATCGCGGAGACGGTTTTTTTATCAATCTGGTCAATGTATTGGTGAACCAAATTAAGGCAAAGCCTATACTTACGCGCCTCTGGTAGCATGTCTGCATAGCTACCCGCGGCAAAGCTCTGGAGCTCGTCTAAATAGAGATAGAAGTCCTGCCTTTTCTCCTCGGGTATGTCTGTTCTGCTCAATGCAGTAAGATAAATCTTTATCACAAATAGCGACCCCAAAAGCATTGACGTATCCTCGCCAATCCTTCCCTTCGCAAGGTTTACCAATAGCACTTTTCCGGTATCCATCAACTCTCTCATGTTAAAGGAGCTTTTCTTCTTCCCGATTATATCTCGTATAAACGGACTGCTTAAAAATGCCCCGGCTTTGTTCTGGATAGGAGCTATCGCTTCAGCCCTGAACCGGAGTGGCCACTTATCAAACTCCTTCCCCCAGAACTCCTTCACTTTCTCGTCTTTTACATAAAGGAGTACTGTTTTTCTAAAACGCGCGTCTACAAGAAGTTTATTCAAATCAAGAAGTGTCGCCCCTGGATACTCAGCTAAAGTCAAAATCAAGTTTCTCAAAATGTGCTCTGTTCTCTGGCCCCACGAGTCGGCCCAGAGCTTTTTAAATATACTGACAAGACCTGAAGCGATTAAATATCTTCCTTCTGTGGAGTTGACACCCTCCAATACATTAAAACCTATCGAGTTTCTTCTATCCGAAGGGTTTATATAGATCACGTCTTCAGTTCGTTCTTCCGGAACCAAGCTCACAATGGTTTCAACAAGGTCACCGTGAGGGTCTTGGAGCGCAAGCCCGTCTCCTTTTTGTAAATCCTGAATAATCAGATTCTTTATGAGCGTAGACTTCCCGGTCCCGGTCTTTCCAATCACATACAGGTGTGATCGCCTGTCTTTTCTTTTAATCCCGAACCTCTTCCTTTCGTTCCTGTAATTAGTCTCCCCGATATAGAAAACCTCATTTTCTTTGTCTCCACGCATTCTTTCTACTCTATAGTTCAAAGAAGTGACCAGATAGGAGGGGAAATTTGGGTTGTCTCTTCAGGCAAATTATCCCTCCTATTGCAATCTACACAGTTCATTAAGATGGGGAGCATATGAGCATTTTAAGCTTCATAGTTTCAGTGGCAATTCTCCTCATCATGCTGGGGATCGGAGTCAACCAAGGCTTCAGCGTCGAGGTCTTCCTAGGTCTGATAGTCGCCGGAGGGAACTTCGTCGTTGAGCTTGTGAAAGCGTTATTTCACGGCCCGTCCTTGTAAGAAAGAGGATTGCCGTAAGTTCTTTAAAAAATCCATATTAAGGAGGTGTATATATGCGTTTAACCTCAATCGAAGAGGTCAGGGATTTGAACGGCTCGATTGACGAGTCATATGTTCATGCGCGGCTCTCGGATATTGTTCCAACATCCGAAATAGGGAAGATAGCCTTGGACTTCAGGGAATACATACTTTCCGAAAGAGCCGCAAGCCAGTTATGCCGGGTACTCAGAGTGCCCTACTACTTTGCGTGCTCAATGTCTTCACAGATGCCTGATCTGTGGAAGGAGCTTTCGGGCAGGATAACCACGGGGTCTCAGAAGGAGATCACATTCAAGGTGGATGACGAATCACTCACCGTGATCGGTCTTTTCCCGAGACGGAGCAGTTTCATATCTCTGAGGAGATTCCTTGAGATAACTGACGATATATACAGGAAAGTACATGAGGAGGCTGGTGTAGAAAATATGGTTGTCGATATTGACGATGTTTCGTCATCAGCATTTTTCTACACCCCGGTTACTTTCTGTCCAATCGAAGCTAAGAGCGAAGACCTGTTCAGATACGGAATAGGATTCTCGGCATCAAGCCTAGAGATGTACGCGCCCTCAATATCGGAATCCCTCTTACGGCTAATCTGTACAAACATGACTTACGCTCCCACTTATGGAGGGATGCATTTTAAGAGCAGGAATGTTGAGAGGATTTTAAACGCTGTCGATCTGATTTTGGATGAACCCGAAAGAATATCGCGCTATCCCGAAGCTCTATCAGCGCTGACCGAAAAGAGGCTCTCATACAGAGAGCTCGAGAATTCCTACTCGTATATAGCAAGGCTCAAAGATGAAGACGGGGAAATACTTGTACCTGATCTTGAAAGAAGGATTCCTATCACGCGAGTTGCAATAGCATACGGCTACGAGAATCCCGAGGCGATACCGGCATCCCTGTCCTGGAAATCCTCTGCACGAACTCCTATAAACGCCTATGAGGTGTTTAATCATTTGACCGAGATAGGGTCTCACTATACCCATATCCCTGAAAAGGACAGGCTCAATCTCCTGATCCATGCAGGGGGACTCATGTTCAAGAAAAACTGGGACCTGGACAATCTCGCTCCCCAGGTTGATTTTTCAAACTGGGAGAACCCTCAAGTCCAGTACGCAGTTCACTGATACCTGCCTGTTTTCTCCTGCCAGAGTCTGGTTCTAACGGACCAACTGCACTCAAGCCGGAATGAGTCCAGTCCTTAAGGATATATGGCAGGGGTGTATCCGGTAAACGGTAAAGGGGGTGATGTGTACTATCCAGGCGGTAGGCTCACCCCTCCCGTCTATATATTCCAAAGACAAGGAGGTCATTTATGAAAACAAAGACAGTAAAAGGAATCGTAGAGTCAGTAAACGATAAAGGGATAAAGATAGGGAACAACTGGTTTAACTTCTCCCACTATGACCCTGTAGATAATCCGCAAGAGGGAGACGCGGTTGAAATCAGGGTAGACGGTAAAAACAAAAAGTGGATAAAGGAGCTGAAGTTTATAAATGCGGAGGAAGCAATGAAAGCGAGCATAACGGCAAAAGATGTCCGTATCACGAGGCTTTCTCTAATACGCTCGGCTGTTGAGATGCTGAAGACCAACGGGAATTCTGTCACTACTGAAGAGGTGGAATCTGCCGCACGGCAATTGGAGGAGTATGTCTATGAACCGATCAAGAAAGATGATGAAGTGCATGACGATCAGCAAGACATTCCATTTTAACGGAGGGTAATGATGAACATGGATCAAATCATATCTGAAACAATATATCTAAAGAATGAGCTTAAGGAGCTCATAGCTTCATTCCAGAGAAAGAAGTTGGATTTTGTAACGCTATTTGATGAAAAGCATTCGCTTACAGAACAGATGAAGGAATTTGAAACCGCAGTTGCTTATGAGGTAGCAACCGAGTCAGATGATAACGGCAAGAAGATGTTCTCAAACGATACTCTGAGAAATGCCGAAATTCAGAAAAGGCTTAAGAATAATTCCGAGTACGAAACACTCAAGATGCAGTACGACCATCTCGAAAAGCAAGAAAGGTTCATGAAGGCTGAGGTTGAAATTCTTGAAAGGAGATTAAGAGTCCTGGAGCAAATCGTGACGCTCGTGAGGATCGAAAGCTATCTCCTGAATTCACTTGATAGCGGGGAGGTGACTCACCATGAAGGCAGAATTTGAGTTCATCCACAAAGCGGATGAAGCACGGGTAGGAAGGGCGTTGAAAGCTGTTGTAGATGGAAGCTATAAGATAAACATACTCAAGCAAGCAAGAAGCGAATGAGACAAGAGCGTATGTTCAAGATGAAACGAAGGAATATGCTGTAGGGATCAATGGATCGGGGAAGTACTTTTGTTCGTGCCCTGACAGATTCGTGCATGAGAATATCTGCAAGCATATTCTAATGGTAGTTTTGACTGGAGTATTGAAAACAGCAGAGAGGAACACTCCTTAGTATCAGTACATTTACAACTTAATATCAGCATAATAACACGCTATAAAGGACGGTAGTAATTACCGTCCTATTTTTATTCTTTTGTTAACTCTAATACAGATCGAAAGTAAAATTTATCTTAAAAAGTTGGTCAGCAACTTTGAGCAACATTAAAAAGTGTTATGAAAATACTTATTCAGGCCTATTGAAGAAAAAAATGTACGTGTTAATAATACTCAATAGGCGTGGTTGAAATTTAGATTGTGTTGTGGTTACAATTCGGGAGTAGGAAGAGCTATTTTGAATCACTTCTAAAATATAAAAAAGCTCAACGAACTCCGTACCCATAATCAAGATGGGCGAATTTCTTGTTCCGACAGTCACGGTAATGATCCGAACCCGCCAATGGATAAAAACTGATATAACATGTTGGTTAAAAGTTGCAATTAAATCGAAATGATTAATATTCTCCACACTGCTGATTTTCACCTCGGTCGCCACTTTCGTGACCATCCTGAAGCTCAGGATAAGTTGATCCAGGCAAGATATGATACTCTCGAATCTGTTGTAAGACTGGCAAATGAAAAAAAGTCTGACATTCTGAGTATTGCCGGTGACCTGTTTGATCGCACTTCTATGAATACTAGTGATGTACAAAGGGCTGTGAGGGCTATCAATGGATTTTCGGGAAAGGTAGTCTTAGTGCTACCAGGGAATCATGACTATATAACAGAAGACAGCGAACTGTGGAGCCGGTTTGCTAAGGAGGCAGATGAGCATGTTATTGTGCTAAGTAACCCTAAACCAATGGATCTGCAAGAATATGACTTGAAAGCTATGGTCTATCCCGGTCCCTGCAATGCCAAGCATTCGAATGAAAACGCTATCGGCTGGATCAGGGAAGTTGAAAAGAACCAGGAAATGATTCAAATTGGCATAGCTCATGGAAGTATCGAAGGAGTATCACCGGATTTTGAACAGCGATATTATCCCATGATACTAAAAGAACTCAAGAATACCGGAGTGAATATCTGGCTGTTGGGTCATACGCATGTTACCTGGCCTGAAAAACCGGGGAACAGGGATTTAATTTTTAATCCGGGTACCCCCGAGCCTGACGGTTTCGACTGCCGGCATGAAGGACACGCTTTCTTTATCACAATAAATGAAAATAAAGAAATTGAGGCCGAAATACTTAGCACCGGAACCTACCTGTTTGTACAGCGTCTCGAGACGTTGGAAAAGGAGCAGGATCTGAAGAAGCTGGTGGATTCTATTACCAAGGATGATTATTCCCATGTAGTCCTTCAACTTACCTTGGAAGGGCATCTGGATCCTGAGTTGTATGATGAGTGGAGGTCAACCCTCCCGACGCTTAGAAAAAACGTGCTGGAATTGAAATTGCATGATAGCGATTTAGTACAACGGGTGACTAGAGAGCAGATCAGGCAGGAATTCCCCGAAGGGTCTTTTCCCTATCGGCTGCTTTCTGAATTCTTTGAAGATGAGGATGAACAGGCATTGCAAATGGCCTACGAAATAATCCAAGAGGTAAAAGATGAGAATTAGATCCATCCGGCTACACCCATATGCGGCGATCCAAGACAAAACCTTTTCATTTGAAAATGGACTGAATATATTGCTTGGGCCTAATGAGGCGGGCAAGTCTACACTGTTTCAGGCGGTGGTACACGGACTTCTAACATCCACCAGCAAGACGGCTAGGCAACTGGAAGATGAAATGGGCAACTTTTTCCCGGTTGGTGGAGGTGACATTATCCGCCTGAAGATATTACTCGAACTGGAAGAAGGTTCGCAGGTGCACATTCAGAAAACCTGGAAAAAAGGGAATCGTGAGGGGAGTGCTAGTATCCGCCTTCCGGATGGAACGGAAATCACTAACGAAGAGGACGTTCAAAAACAGATTTTTGAGTTGTTACCTGTATCACCGGCCACAATGCGAACGATTTTGTTGTCGAATCAGTCTGGCCTTCAGGAGACACTGAAACAGATGAAGCAGGAAGAACAGGTGCGGAATGAGCTGGGAGCGGTGTTGCGGAAAAGCGTGATGGAGACGGGTGGGATTTCTGTGGATCGTTTCCGGAAGATCGTGGATGACAAGTTTGAAAACTATTTTAAAAAATGGAACCGAGGACAGCAGTATCCTGAAAACAACCGGGGTATTCAAAATCCGTATAAAGTTGGACTCGGTAAGGTGGTGGAAGCATTTTATCGAAAGGAAAAGTCCAAGATCGATTATGAATCTGCGCTGGAATTTGAGCAAAGACTTGATGGTTTGAATAAGGAAATAGGATGGCTGACAGAGCAGCTTCAGGAGAAAAAGCAAGATCATGAGAAGCTCAGTCCTCTGAAGAGTGGAATCCAACGGCGACAGAATAAAGAGTATAAACTGAAGGAAATTGGACAAGAACTGGAATCTATTCGGGAGATCAATAAGCAGTGGCCGTTGTTGGATCAGCGGCTTGAGAGTATTGCGACTCAAATTAAAGAATTAGAGCAGCACATTAATCAGTATCAGCAGGAATTACAACAAGTGCAGAAGCAGCAGGAATTGAGAATGCTTAAAGAACGGATCCAAAATCTGGAGGATTTAAAGAAAAAAGCCGGTGAGATGAAACGAGAGGTGGAGGAAGCCACACAGGTAACCGAAGAGCAAATTACTGATCTGCGGAATTTTAATGTGCATATGGATCGTCTGGAAGCTCGGGTGGAAGCGGCGAAGCTAAGAATATCGGTGGAAGGTAAAGTCGATACGGAATTTGATTGGCAGGAGGTTAGTAAGGAAAATTCTGAGACTATTTCTCTTAATAAGGGAGATGAGAAAAAGAGGACAGCTACTGGTGGATTTACGCTGGAAACCAATGAGCTGAAGATCAGCGTTTTTTCTGGTGACGGGGATATCGAGCAGACTGTACAGGAGCTTGAGGAAAAAGGAGAATCATTTAGTAGGAAGCTTAAGGAGGCAGGGGCGCAGGATCTTCAAGAGGCGGAGTCGATGGAGCGACTGTACCGGGATAAGCTGTTTCATCTGGAACAGGCCGAAAACCAATTCCGGGAAGGGTTGGGAGATGATGATCTAGAGATGTTGAAGCAGAAGCTAGAAGAATACAAGCCTGATAAAGAGGTACGGGACTCTATAAAGATTTCTGAAGATTTGGCAGAGGCTACATCCAGAAGAGATGGACTCGAAAAAGAGAAGCTGGAGAAGGAAGGCCAGTTGGCTGAATGGAAGAATAAATATGATAATCA
Source organism: Deltaproteobacteria bacterium (assembly GCA_040223695.1). Taxonomy (NCBI): domain Bacteria; kingdom Pseudomonadati; phylum Myxococcota; class Myxococcia; species Deltaproteobacteria bacterium. The sequence continues at coordinate 37,724 of JAVKFU010000007.1, read as the reverse complement.
TGATAAAGTCGCCGAGGCACTGGGTGATCTTCTAGTTCAATATCGGGATTTGAATAAAGAGGTCGAGGTACTTCCTGACTTACCGAAGGAATTTGAATCTGCTGAATCTTTTTTAAATTATATGGATCAATTGGATCAGGAAATTAGCGAACTTAAGGAAAAGATTTCAGAAAATAAGGAGGGGCGGGCCCGTTTGGAAGGTCAGGCATCAGATACTTCTTCTGAAGAGCTTAATGCACAAAAGCAAGAAGCCGAGGCGGAATTTGAGCGAATTAACAGAGAAGCAGAGATTCTGGCCCGTGTTCAAGAAAAGACGGAAGAGCTGTTGAATTCTCTTGATGTGGATACTTTTAAAGGTGTAAAGGATTCATTTCTGAAGTGGCTTTCAATTGTTTCTGGCAAGCGGTTCAAGACGGTGAGGATGGAGCAGGATATGCCGGAGGCGTTTGTGACGAATAATAAGCAGGAATTGACTTTTCAACTGCTTTCCCATGGTACAAAAGGGTCAGTGGCCTTGGCTTGGCGGTTTGCCTTGTGTGATCATCTCATGGATAAGCGGTTGGGTGTGGTTGTACTGGATGATCCTCTGGTCGATATGGATCCTGATCGCCGAAACCAGGCTGTTGATGGTATCTATGAGTTTTCAAAGAAACATCAAGTGCTGGTGATGACCTGCCATCCGGAGCATGCCAAGGAGATGGAACAAGGGTATGAGGTGAAATTTGGGTGAAGTCTGCTGATAGTAGAACAATAATCATCTTGGGAAGTGGAAAAAGGGATAATATCAAAAAGTTTTCTCAAAGTATATTATTCAAAATACGTTTCTGTATATGAGTCAGTAGCTATTTATTTTAAAATAACTCATAAGCCTTAGTTTACCTTGACTAATGTTTGGTTGAATCAAATAGACTCAGACCACTTATGGTTGTGCGATGTTGTCGAGTCTCAATCACAATGCCGTACTCTGAATTGTATAATGCTCGAATTGGGTGACGTGTAATGACCTCTCCCGACTGGTCACCAGATGGTGTAAACCACTTGAAACACTTACTATCCAGAAGGCCGAAGCCTGTAGTTGTCACAAGCAATCTTCCCTTGCGGAACACATCTACGAAAGCTATGAGATTATTTTTTTGTTCTAAGACATATAAACGAGTTGAAGTGAGTATGTAGATATAGTTACCTACCTCTACAATTTCGTCTGGAACTACACCAATATCGTAGACCCGTAAAGGTAGACCTTTACTATCCACCTCAACCACTTTACCCGAGTATGTTAGGAGAAATGCTCCAGTGCTGTGTGCTAAAAATGAAGCACAGTAAATCCAGTCTTGCGCTGGTCCGCTTAGACCCCAAAATTCCAGTCGAATTGATCCAGATTCAATCACGTGGTCCGGCGTCTCACGGCGAAAATATGTTGTTTCTGAATCTTCAACCACGATATCGATTTTAGCCGGGTCTATGCCGGTAAGTATTTGGAAAGCTTCATTTATTTCTTGCATGCGTTTGTCTGCTTCAGTGTCTCCAGGGTTTCGATCAGGGTGATGTCTTAGTGCCAACTTCTTATATTTTTGTTTGATTTCCTGTGGAGTTATCGGAAGAGTCAGTCCAAGTGTTTTTAGCGCTTCCTCGACTTCAATTCCTAGATCAGGTTGCGCACTCTGACCAACTGCACGCACCCACCCTTCATTTAGTGGCATCCGAACACCCCAGACCGTCTCACCATCCAATGAACAACACCAAGCCTCGTCGGCAAGCGTAAACAAGTAATATCTCCCGTCAGTGCTCGCGTCAACGGCTCGGACCTGACTTCGAAACTCGCCCCAATAGTTCGTATCTGTGGTTCTAAAATGTTCTTTAACTCGTCTATCTTCTTGTAAGTCGCTTTTAGCTATCAATTTAAGAAAGTTATCATATATATAAATGCACCCATTACTATCCATGATAATGCAGTACTTACTTGTTGCTTTGAAACCAACTCTATATATGTCATGATTTATAGCACGCTCAGCAACAACTTTCCCTGATCGATCAAGTTTCCGCAGTGCAGAAGGACCGCCAGAAGCCAACTCGCTCTTTCCATTTCGGTCAGCATATAAAACCCCATCAAAAGTGACACCCAAGATCTGAAATGTTTTATCCGGTCTTTCATCCTTCGGGAGCGTTTTGACTTCAAGAATATTCCATTTATCCCCCTTGGATAATGTGAATAGTGGTTCACTACTTGGCGGAGGAACATCTACTGGTAGAAATTTATGTTTAATCTTTGCCTTGTCTAATTTAAGGATGATTTTGTTCAAACGTCTTTTGTCGGTATCAGTACAATGTGTGGGGACAGTATCGAGCATTTCCTTTGCCCATCGTGCAGCAGACTTAATTTGATTGGCCCTGAGACGCTTCAGGACAGTATTACGATAAGCTTTGGCAACTATCTGACCTAGTTGGCCAGAGAGACGATCTATACTTAACTTCTTGGATAGATTTATTACCTTTGTATATTTTCCTTGCCACCCATATTGAAATATTTCCTTTAATAGAGGATCTTCATATTCCCGTTGAAAACCGTCACGCCCATCAAGTTCCCATGTACAAGGTGACTGAGGTAAAGGAATATATTCGATAGAATCTAAATTAATGTTGTTAGGCACCTCCCCTTGACCATGGTGCTTTCCTCTTTCACTACCACGAGCTACTGTGTTTTCTCCTGTATGTTTGCCTAGTTTTCCAATTAGTCGTGATAAGAATCCCACTTGCTGAACTTCCCACACAATTATCTGTTATGTTATTTAATTATTACCAATAGTCCGGTAAAACATAAAATTACTTTCTATATCCATTCACAAAGCAGCAATATTTTATTGTCAAGTCTCCGGAAACCGGTCTACCTTTAGAGTTAGATATTTTTATATAATTCTCTCGTTAGTTGAAAGAAATTTGCTTTCAAGATCCGTCTTTTATTCCATGATAAGGTAACCTGTGGAGCAGGTGGTCTATATCCAAGTGTATGATATCATAATAGTTGAATCTTAGAAATCACATACATTGGATTATTATTTGTAAGAAGTCTAATAATACAGTTAGGAAGCTTAAGCGTTCAAGCGACTACAAGAAGTGAGATAATGGCTTGTGGAAAATGTAAAAATACAGCTCCAGAATTGATTGTCCAAAGTTTACTATTTTAACTTGGGTTTTAGATATCAATTACACGATAATAGGCTATATAGTAAAACGGATATTGTTCTTCAATGGCACAAAAAAATCACTTTAGTGGATGGATTTTTTGGCATGCTCACGATGCTTTTAAGAGAGCAAAACTCCCAAAAACAAATTTAAATTTTCGGGAAAATATAACTCAAAGAAATAAGCCTAGGGATGAAAAACATAAACCTGTTACAGAGAAAAGGCTTGTCAATCATTGAAATATTGGAATGCGAAATCAACGATGAACCAAATCTTAAAATTACGTTGATAAAATTTATAAGTTAATAAGTTCTAGTTTCAAATCACATTATAATCATTTTCTATAGAAAGACTCAAATATATTAAGATTAATTAAGGAGAATGCTTAATTGTGGTTAGTATACTTATGCCTAATCTAAATTTAGTTTTTATTTTCACATCACTAGATTTTTATCACCCAGTTTTATTGGTAATCCATAGTAAAATTACATCTGCTTTACACCAAACGTCTATGGAACTCGTAACCTATAAAAATAAAGAGTAACAGAGTTCCAAATAACCAATGCGGAGGTTTCAGGCATGATACGAATTTCACTATTATTAAGGATTTTTGATTCTGCGTACATGCAAAGATGGAATGATAAACCACGACCTATAGAATTCATAGAACTAGATAAACAAGCTCATAAGATGGTGATTGCCTATGTTCTAGGCAAATTAGAGGAGGAGAATGGAGGTATTAGTTGGATCGAGATAATTGAGGGGGGAATTTTTGAACTTCTTCAACGGATTGTTGTAACTGACTTAAAACCACCAATTTTCTATAAGATAAAAAGTGATCCAGAAAAGTATGAAACTTTAAGAAAAAATGTAGTTAAAGAATGGGAGCAATTAATATCAAACATGGATGATGAGTTTTTTCAAAGATTTAATGATTATTTTTCAAATTATGAGGAAACAAAAAATAAAAAAATTCTGGAGTATGCTCATCTTAAAGCCTCATATTGGGAATTCAAGTTTATTAAGAATATCAATCCTGGTGGATTCGAAATTGAGGATGTTGAAAAAAACTTGATAGATCAAATAGAGCGTTATTCAGAATTAGAATGTGTGAAATCATTGAGCGCCAAACCTAGTATTCTAAAATTCATAGATCTTTGTGCGCAACTCAGGTTTCAGGCTAGATGGTCTAATCTTCATAGGATACCTAAAACTTCTGTTCTTGGACATTCACTGTTTGTTGCTATAATGTCCTATCTTTTTTCTCTGACGAACGGTGCTTCTCACGAAAGGACTTTCAATAATTATTTCACTGGTCTTTTTCACGATTTACCTGAAGTTCTCACTCGAGATATCATATCGCCTGTAAAGAGATCTATTCCGGGTCTTGATGAATTGATCAAAAAATACGAAAAAGAAGAGATGGATATTATATACAAACTAGTACCAGAAGAATGGCATAAAGAGTTAGGACTTTTCTGTGAAAATGAATTTGAGGATATTACTGATCCATCTAACGGAGAACTTATAAGAGATGGTGATATTATTAAAGCATGCGATCATCTCGCTGCATTTATAGAAGCCCGTGAAGCAATAAAAAATGGATGTTCTAGCATAAATTTTCAAGAGACTTTAATAACATTAAGGAACGAATATGACAGAAGAAATATTAAAGATATTAATTTTGGAGAATTATATGCAGATTTGATGTTATGATTAGTGTTACCTCTTTAAGGACTGATCCCCTTTTGTGAGTTTCGGTTTAAGCTTAAATTTAAGTTAAGATGAATTTACGCTACCAAAGCATTCCAATGAACAATATATAGAGTTATTTGTCATAAATCTAACTTAACTTATTCGCCTACTATAGGGAGCAGTTCAGCAGATTGTCGAAATCAATGTATGACGTTATCATTCTTCGAGAACTCAGCAATGTGAAGGATAATATAAGGATTATTACGATACTAATGACATTAATCTGCTTACTCAAGACTGACATTGATCATGTCGGCAATTAATCAAAAAAATGATTATTCTTTACAACATCATTCGTGGGATGTACCATAGCGAAAATATAGGGACTTCAAGGAACAAAGAAAAATGAAATACTGTGGAGGTGATATCATTTCATAGCCACTTTATCCGACTTGAAAAATTGCATCAATTTGATGTTTAATTAATGTTACTGCTTATATTTCATTCTAAAAAAATGAAATATTGATTCGGAGTCTGAGAATCATAAAAATGCTTATAACCTTGAATCCATGAAGCTCATAAAATTTGAAATCAAAAACTTCAAGAACTTAAGTTCAATCAGTCTCGAATGGGATGAAATTCTTTTTCTTATTGGAGAAAATAATGCTGGTAAATCTACAGTGTTACAAGCACTGGAGCTTTTCTTGAGCGGTAAGCAGATCAAAGACAGGGGACTTTATCGAAATGAAATCTGCGATGAGGTGTCTGCAATTGAATTTATTGGCCATTTCACGGAATTGACTGAGGAAGAAAGGCTTAAGCCCGCAGTTCAGGGCCGCATGAATGGTGATAAGTGGATACTACGGAAGAAATTCTGGCTTGAAGTCGATGGTGATAAGGAGGTATGGGAAGAACAATACTTTTCATATCAACGTATTGAATTAATAACTGGGTGGCCGGAGCAAGGAACGACCTGGACAAATGGCTGGCCCGATGAATTTAATGAATTGATAGCAGAAGTTAGAACAGAAGCCGGACATAATCGATGTAACGAAGCAACCAAAGAGTTGCTTAGACAAAAAATAAGAGAAACACGCCCGGAATTAATAACATATACTAACGACTGGGCCAACAATCCTGGGGGCGGGGGAAGTTGGAAATCAAATGCAAACAGCATTTTGCCTCAATTCGTTTATGTTCCAGCCGTTCAAGATGTAAGTGAAGAAACGAAGGCAAAAGACATAACTACTTACGGGAAAATTATTAACCTAATTCTTGAAAGAAAGCTAGCTGTGAAGCCCGAAGTAATTGCTCTAAATGAACAATTGAAGCGTGTTCAGGCTCTGTTCAAACCAGACGCTGCACATCCGGAGTGGACTCAGGCTGGAGAGATTTCGCAACTTGAAACCGATATCACTGACAAACTTTCGTCAGTGATACAAGCGCAAGCCTTCATCGAACCTAAAGACATTGATCTAAATGCTCATATTTTACCAGGCACGGTTTTGAAAATAGACGATGGATTCAAAACAGATGTGCCACTACAAGGACATGGTTTACAACGTTGTCTTGTCATTACATTGTTGCAAATCCTTAATGATTATTCACGAGCGGTTGATGGCGTGAATACGGAAGGCTGGGACAAACGATCGGTAATTTTTGGAATTGAAGAGCCTGAGATCTATATGCACCCGCATATGTTACGGCGTATGAAAGATGTACTTATGTCACTCACGGCTCAAGATAAATATCAGGTCATTTGTACCACGCACTCTCCTACGCTTATAGATATTTCCGATAGTCATAAGAATATTGTCCGCTTTCAGAAGGATGCGAATCGTAATGTGAGTACATTGCAAGTTATGACTGATATATTTTCAGGTACGAGTGCACGAGAGGAGAGAGATCGTTTTCGTATGATTCTGGAGTTTGATCCGGCGGTGAACGAACTGTTTTTTGCAAAAAGAGTCGTACTTGTAGAGGGTGATACAGAAATGGCAGTTTTCCAAAAGGCACCCGATCTGCTTAGTTTCTTTTCAGCCGATCCAGGCCAGAAGCGCGATACGACGTTTATCAATTGTCATTCAAAGGACCTTATCCCTTTGTTTTGTAGGGTCCTAAATCATTTTCAAATTGATTATCTTGTTGTTCATGATATTGACAATTCCACCGATCCAGACAATGCTCTTATAGCAAGCACTGTTCGTGCTGGAACGCCAGTAATAACCTACAACCCTACTATAGAGGATGAACTTGGTTTTTCTTATCAAGGCCGTAATAAGCCACTAGCGGTTTTGAATCATTTTGTTTCATTGGTAGATAGTGGCAGTCTGCCGACTCCATTCACAGCAAAACTTCGCCAGATTTACGGGATTCCATGATGATTAGGCTGACAAGCTTAATATCTCAAAGGACACTAACTGTAAAATCTAATAGTCGGTAATTTCCTGTTTTTTGAAAGACAGCTGTTCCTGCGGTGAGAGTTGTCTTAATGGGCAAATTCCCCGCACTTCTTATTCAACCTGAAAACAATATAATGGAATTATAATTCAATTTGAGTTAGCACCGGAACTTGAAACCACCCTTGGTTTTCATGAATCCATGTTCTAACGTCCCCCAAGGTCCCCAGCAAAAGTTGCCTGGAAAGGCGAATTTACCCTCCTTTGACTTGGCGAGTATAAATAATCTATTATAGACATATATGAACGAAAATGATTCCAAAGAATTAATTGAATATTTGGATGGGAAGTTTGAGAAGATAGGGATGACGTTAGAGAATAAAGCGGATAAGGCTGATGTAAATAACTTAACTAATGCGGTAGACGCGTACATAAAGAAAGCAGATACCTATTTTCAAGAAATGGCAGCGATGAAAAATAGAATGGACCGTCATGACCGATGGTTTCAGGAAATTGCCCAAAAAATCGGCATCAAACTTGAGCATTAATTTTTTGTATATTATTAATGTTTGTCTCAATAATCTACAGCGCTTTTTTTAGGGGCCATTACTGGAAGTTTCTGGGGAGTCGTTTTTGGCGCAAAAATAATAACCGGCCTAAAAATAGGAGCACTTATTGGTGTTTTAGTCGGCTTTTTGGTTACTCTATTTGGGAAAGCCGCGATGACTGGAGAAAATATAAAACGAGGCGAGTCATCGTTCGTCAGCAATTCAATGATAACCATGATTGGAGTCCTCGGAATTGTTAGCGGTGTCTTGGTGTGGTTAATTAGGATAATTTTCTAAGTATTTTTACTAATACCGGAACATCAAACCATCCTTGGTTTTCATAAATCCAGGTTCTAACGTCCTCCAAGGTCCCCAGCCAGATTGGAATGGAAGCAGCAAAAGCTGCTTCTTTTCTTTTATTGAAGCCATTATTGTTAGGTTCGAACCTGCTAATTTCATCGTGTATAGTTGAAAGCGCATTCTCAATCAGAATATACGGTTCAAGGGCTTCAATTCTAAGTTTTCCGTCCTTTAGCGTCAGGTTCGAACCTATGGCAGAGAATATCTCCTTTTTGGTTTGAAAATCCCCATTCGTGAAATGGTAAGAGGCGTAAACGCAGAAATTAAATGTGCGTTCAGAAAGCTCATATGTTCTATCAAGATTATGTTTTATATTCTTCAGCTCTTGTTCAATCCCATTTCTTTCCTTCAAAAGCTCGCCTTTCAATGATTTAAATTCATCAGGAGAGTAAAGAGCGTAATTCTCATTCTGGGGCGAGGTATATTCCTTATTAAGATTGTTGATACGGATTTGACAGTTATCGTATGCTTTCTGCAATGACTGGCGAATGGCTTTCTCTTCTTCTGCCGTCGTCATTTGAGTCTCTCGAAGGTAATCAAGAGCGAGCTTAAAATAATCCTTGTCAATCTTGAGACGTAGGAGCTGCTCATTGTACTGCCTCTCAAGCTCTTTCACCCGTATCGATTTTTGTGTGCATGCAGTATTTTTCTTTTTTGTGCAGTGATAATAGACGTAATGCAAAAATTTAGGTCCTCTCATCTCGGATATTTGGATGTCACACTTAGGGCAAGAAGTTTTATTTTCATACGAAAACTTATGTTTGCATCCATCACAAATAAGTTGATTCTTTTCTTCAGCAGTAATACTAGAAGTGCACTCACCACACCTCATTAGCCCACTATATGGAAATGTGCGTTTCTTGGGCCGGGGGTTAGTATTTTTACCGAGCAGTATTTGTATCCTTGCGAATTCTTGCTCTGTGATCATTGGTTGATGCATTCCTTGATACAATCTCTGCTCTCCAGTATCCGGGTCTTTCCATAAATACCATCCGTAATAGAATGTATCGCTGAAAATCTTGTAGATATGACTCATACTCAGCGGCTTGCCTCCCATTTTTCTTGTGGCTCTTGTTCTTAATCCCCACTCATGGGTTGCGATATCTCTAATGCGCAAAACCGAATAGTTTCCCGTAAGCATCAGGTCCCACATTTTACGTATAAGCTCAAAACGCTCGGGGTCGGGGACTATTATTTTAGCGCCGGTCTCACCCATGTTCATATACCCGACAGGGGCGGGCCCAGGTCGCCATCCCTCATTGAGTTTTCTTCCGAAGGCACGCTTTACGTTTTTTGAAAGCCTAATTACATAATCTGTTGCTCGGCCACCTTCAACTCCCATTAAAAGTCCGGCATCGTCAGGATAAAACATCCGATATGGTGTACGGATTTCTTTTATAATCCCATTTTGGAGCATCCATCGTAGCCTCCCCTCATCTATAGGGTTTCTATAGAGCCTGTCAATATCCCAACACAGAATCCCATTTGCCTCCTCTTTTTCTATCCTGTCGAGCATTTCATTAAACACTTGTCTCCCCGGTTTCTTCGCGCTTTTTTCTTCAGTAAAAGGGTCTCCTATAAGATTGAGGTTTTCACGCTCAACGAGTGTTAAAATAACGCTTTTTTGGTCGTTGATAGAGGCTACCTGCCGCTTGGAATCTTCCGTAGATTTTCTGCAGTAAGCGAAATATTTAATTTTTACTTGTGACGAGTACACGAATCAAAGGATGGCATTGCTTCTAATAATGGAGCACAATCTGCATTGTATCTCCCGGCCGATAAATATACAAGGTTACGGTATCCACCTACCGTGAATGACTGTTTCTCTGCTTCTCATCGTTGTCAGAAATTGGAATTGGTTTATAGACTGCTTTTGCGAGCATAAGAAGCTTCTCAAAGTGTCTCAATGCTTCTTGATCACTGATTTCTTGTCCAGTTTTGTCTTTATACATTTCTTTATATCTTTCTACGTACCCTTGTTTAATGCCTTGTTTCGATTCATTGCGGTTCATAATGTATCAAGCTTGAAATACAAACGGAAGAAGCAAAAGGGAGGGAAACTTGCCCAATAAACCAAACTAGAATGTGGTAACATACTATTACTATTGACAAATCTGTCAATATGTGCTACTATGTTCCCAATTCTTTAGCCATAAAATAGACCAAAACCCCTATTTAACAAACCCAAAGTAAACATATAATCGTCTAAAAGAGGAAGAAATTCCTCTTTATTTTTAACTTCATCTCAAATGTAGACTGCGTTTAAGCAGTTTTTTTATATCCCTCAGAGTTGCCTGTTTAGGCAAATTTACCAGACTCCCTGAATCTAGTGAGGCTGATATTCTGCACCCATATGTTTCTTTGGAGAGTATTTACGTCATGGAGATTAGTTCAATCAACCACATCTGGAAATATAGAAAAAGAAAAAGGCTAGGCCAGAAACGGATAGCCTATCTTCTGGGACACACGTGCCCTACGCAATTCTCGAAGTGGGAAAGTGGAAAGATACTCCCAAATCTCGAGAACGCGCTCAAGCTTGCATACATACTCGATGCCCCAGTTGAGTCACTTTTTGGAGATTTATTCAGCGATCTCAGAAAGGACGTAGATAAAAAAGAATTAGCACTCTTCGGAGATACAAAAAGGTCGAAGGAAAGCAATAAGCAGTTTTAAGAATGTCTTCCATCCACAGACCAACTCGCATACTCGCGCTCGATCCCGGCACAAGGGAGATAGGATTTGCTTTGTTTGATGGCGCTACACTGATTCGGTATGGAGTAAGGAATCTTAAGAAGAGATTGGAGAAACAAAGCAAGGGAAAAATTCCGGGAACAGAACTCATCGAAAGTTTCAAGCCCAATGTTTTGATCATAGGAAAACTTACTCACCCGCAAAGAAAGAAAAATCCGATTCTTAAAAATTACACAAGTCAGGTAAAACTGCTCGCTTCCCACAATGGAATTTACGTTCATGAAATTGAACCCTCGGCAGCTAGAAAATTTCTCAACAAAGATAGACAGCCCACAAAAATGAACGTTGCGGCGCTCATAGTATCTACATACCCAGAGCTTTCTCTTTACCTCCCTCGGAAAACAAGAATTCTGTGGACTCATAAGGATAAGTACTGGATGAATATGTTTGACGCCTTTACGCTTGGACTCTACTACATCCGAAAAAGCGGAAAAGATGTTGCTGAAGACAAGAATTCAAAACGCAAAAGTATATGAATAGATTTTCTAAAGAATACAAACCAAATAACCTGATGCCAGCACTCATAGCAATCATAAAATCGAATTTATCAATTGAAGAAGTAGTGAGAGAATATGCACTTCTCTTCGATTCAGGGAATGAACTCATAGGACAGTGCCCCTTCATTGGGTGTGGTGGCTCCATAGCTGTGGATAAAATCAATTCAACTTACCACTGCGATAACTGTGAAAGGAACGGAGATGTTCTGACATTCATTATGGAGATTGAAAACCTGACACTCAAAGAAACGATACAGGTTATTCTTAGCCGATATGCAGGGCTATGAACGATCTTTATCCGCAGGACCAACTCAGAAACATTACGGATAGATTTGAAAGACTTTTCTCAGGAAGAACCGATGCCTGGGGTGCGCTGCATGGGGAGTGCATAAAACAGCCTGTCAAGCAGAGGAATTATTTCCTTCACCTTATAGGCAAGGAGTCATTAGGAATTTATTCGCTTCTTGACGATGGATCATGCCGATTCGGAGCGATAGATATAGACAGAGACGATATGGAGCTCGTGCTACAGATACGTGATGAATTATGGAATCTGGGATTAAAGCCTACATTTATCGAACGCTCTAAATCGAAGGGGTATCATATCTGGGTTTTCTTCTCCGCACCCGTAAAGGCAAAGGAGATACGACACATTTTAAACACAGTCCTTTCAAAATTGAATCATAGCTTGGAGGTATTTCCAAAACAGGATTTTCTCAGAAAAGTGGAGATCGGGAATTACATCAACCTGCCTTATTACGGCGGTCTCAAGCACACCCCTGAGCGAAGGGTTATTCTTGGCAATAACAATCTTACACCACTGCCGCTTGTCGGGTTTCTGAACAATGCTGAGAGTTCTTTAATCACTCCTGACGTTATTGAAGCCATACTTGATGAGCTTCCCAAAATGCCAGTTGAGTTATCCGCTCCATATAAAGAAGAACAAAGGGAGATGCCAGATATCGATATTAACCGCCTTGAGATAAGCGATAAGGTGAAGAAGCTGATCACAGGAGATTTCTCTCAGGATCAGAATAACGTTGGGGACTCCAAAACAGGAGAGACAGCTACCTACCCTTCCCGCTCAGAGGCGGACGAAGCTATAATTGCTTCACTTCTAAGCAAAGGCTACGGTGAAGAGGTAATAATCAGAGTTTTTGAGAAGTATCCAACGACAGGAAAATACAAAGAAAAGGGGAACCGACAGAGACAGTACCTTATGAAATCCATGGAGAATGCAAAGAGATTTATAGGAGCAAGAAAAAAACAATCAGTACCATTAGTGACTCGTAAGTATACAAGAAAAGGAAAAGACAATGCAGTGTATGTTCCCTCAGCAAATCTCGCTGACGGGAGGATTGCTGAGATGGTTTACGATCCGCACAAGAAAGAAACTCAATTCGCAGTCTTTAATGGTGAGGAAATCAGCTATCAAAATAATGTGCAAATTGGAAGTAAAGTGCATCTCACCCCTTATTCTCCCAAAAATAATCTCATCAAAAACGAGGTGGTTCTTTTTCCTTCTCATGCTGAGGAGTACGTATCAGAAGAAAAGCTTATCCAGGAAATTAGTGAGTTCATTCACGACTATGTTGACCTTTCTCCTCTTTTTGAAAATATATCTTCATATTACGTTCTATTTAGCTGGATTTATGATGATTTCAAGGAGCTTCCATATTTAAGGGTCATAGGGGACGCGGGAAGCGGAAAAACGAGATTTCTTCTCACGCTCGGCTCCCTATGTTACAAACCTATATTTGCTAGCGGAGCCTCTACTGTTTCTCCAATCTTTAGGATACTTCACATATTCAAAGGGACACTAATTATAGATGAAGGTGATTTCAGGATGAGTGATGAGAAAGCAGAGGTAGTGAAGATACTCAATAACGGAAACGCTAAGGGCTTCCCGGTCTTGAGGAGTGAATCTAAAAACGGAAAGGAATTCAGTCCAAAGGCATACCAGGTGTTCGGTCCCAAGATAGTGGCAACAAGAGGTTTATTTCAAGATAGAGCTTTGGAGTCACGGTGCATTACAGAAGAGATGGGTCAAAGGAGATTGAGAGCGGATATTCCCATTAACCTCACAGATGAACACAAGGAAAGAGCAGAGCGTTTGAGAAACAAGCTTCTTATGTTCAGGCTCAGAAATCTTGGGAAAAGGAAGGTGAACCCCGATCTTGTGGATAGGTCAATCGAACCGAGACTTAATCAGGTCTTCGTTCCACTCCTTAGTGTAATCGAAGATGAGAAGACAAAACTCGATTTAAAGAATATTGCGAGAGACTATCACAAACAGATTATTACAGAGCGGGGTATGGAGATGGAGGCTCAGGTTCTTGAATGTATCCGTAGCTTAGGAGAATCAGAGGAGGAGCCTTCCATAAAAGACATAACGAATGAGTTTGTCTATAAGTACGCAGAAGATTACTCAAGGCAGATTACTCCCAAATGGATAGGCAGCATAATCAGAAAGAAGCTTCAGCTCAAGCCGGAGAAGAGAATGGGTGGTTTTGTCATACCGGAACGGGAAAATGCAAAAGTTGAGCGGTTATACGAGAAGTATGGAATCCTGGATAAAGGTAGCTCTGATGAATTGATCGTGTCTTAAAACTACCGGAACCTCCCTGTCTAACTCAATACAATGTTCATAACGTTCATATGTTCATATAGGGCTTCAAATAAGGCTTTTTAGAGGGTTATGGTTTTTTGACGAATCCTGAAATTACGGCCTCATATAAGGGTTTCTGAACGTATGAACATTATGAACTTATCTATAAGACTGACGGTGCTCTGGCAAGCTTCTGGAAACCTCCCTCCCCATAAACGCTGATAAAGCGTCAATCAGGAACGGCATAAATAATAAAAGGGATTGGGCCAATCTCTTATAAACCTGGGTAATTACTAATTTTGAATTTGCTCTTTGAGAACTAAAGCCGTTTCTTTTTGTGGGGAGGGAGGTTTTTGGAATTTCTTGTAAGTTCAGAGACTCTTCAAGAACTCAGTTAAGCGCTTAACAATTTCCTTCTTGTCTTTAAACTTTTCTATGAGGAGTACAACGAATGCATGTAACTCTTTTTTATTTCTAAGAGTTTTTAATATTTGAATCTCTTTATTGGTAAGATAGGTGGCCTCTTTTATATACTTTTCTCCTTTACCAGACTTGAGCCAATCTAAACTGACCCCGTATTTAAACGCTATAGCGAGTAAAATCGTTAAAGAAGGCGTCTTTTTCCCCGATTCAATCTCAGACACATAACTGTCAGCAATACCTATGCCTTCTCCAAATACTTTCTGGGATATTCCAAACTCTTGCCGAACGGCTTTAATTCTTTCTCCGATATGCAACAAGCTCACCTAGTGAAAATAATATCTTGACATATCTCGCTGAGTGAGATATAATAAACTCTAAATTCCAAATTAAATTTGGAAAGTAAAGGGATACTACTTTTGATTGATCGGGTAGTCAAGAGCAAGCTTGCGTTGCGTGGAATGACGATCAAAGACCTGGCTGAAGCTATAGATGAGCACTACAACTCGGTTTATGACGTAATGCATGGCAAGTGGGGGAATGAAAGGGGTATAGTAGCAACCCGGATTCTCAAAAAAATATCCCGCTTCCTCGATATCCCTGAGCTTACAAAGGAACAAAATCGTGAAAACATATAGAGCAGTTTTTGTACTGCTTTTTTTATGTGTAAGCTGCGGAGGGAGAGATACTCCATATCAGTTAGAAGGAGTATGGATGGGCTATACGGAATTTACCTATGGACGAGATATACTTGAATTTTTCGATGATCATAGCTGTTACCTCCAGGAGTACGACATACGAAGGGCGTGCAGATGGACTGTACTGAACGATGGCCGCATAAAAATTGAAATGAACAAATGTGGTACTGAACTCGTCATGATAGGATCCCAAAACAATGCGCTCTTACAGATAGACATGAACGGTGAGTATATGACATTTGTCTCTGCGTACTCAATGGAAGCGGGACGTATAGAGAAGGAAGTGAAGGCGGCGAATATGGTTCTTGAGGCCGAACGGTTGTTTTCACGCGAAGGGAAATACGACGAGGCTATTGTGCTTTTGAAAGAAGCATCTTCTATGGGGAATGCGAAAGCGCAAGACTTGTTAGGGAGATGGTACTTATATGGTTTTCACCTTCCACGAGATACACAAACCGCGATTACGTTGTTACAAAAAGCCGCAGATCAGGGTCTTGTGGGTGCGCAATATCAGCTGGCATGGATTTATGCTACTTCTCGAAATCCTAAGGACAGCAAAAAGGCGATCACATATGCATTGAATGCAGTATCCCAAAAAGAGGGTAATTGGCAATATGTAGGAGTACTTGCTGTCGCATATGCACGAGACGGCCAGTATACGAAAGCAGTAGTGACGCAAGAGAAAGCCCTTCACCTGTTGAGTAAAGACGAGACAATTCCCGAGGAGAGCAAATTGGAACTTTACGCGCGCGAGTATGAGGCGCTTAAATTATACAGAAACAAACAAGCGTATGATGTGTGGAGGTTGTTTACTATAAGTGGCGAAGGTGTAAAAGGTTCTGGGCTTGAATATATTCCATCATTAAATGCGGATATAACCCAGTTACGGTTTTTTGAGAGTAATTCTTCTACCCAAGAAAAGGTGTATACGAATCGCTTCCCTCAATCAAAAGCGAAATATCTCTCTTGGGAGCTTCTCCTAAAGCACCCAGCGCCGCCCCAGAAGATTGACTTCAAAATACATGCAATTTATTACAAACCTGACGGAAGTATTTTGACAGAACAAATTGTAGATGCTTTTCTTCCCCCACATCAGACATATTCTTCCTGGAATGAGGGCTTCGGAGAGAAGTACGGCGGGAAATGGCACGAGGGGGATTATACGGTAGAACTTTTTGTAGATGAAATAGAGATAACAAGCGGTGCGTTTAGCATTTACTCGGATGTGAGCGAAGTGAATGTTAAGAAAAAATAGTCTTTAAATCAAGTATGCCTATGGCTATTAGGATGTGAGATAAAAAAACTATTGACTTTTTATTCCAAGAATAGTAAAAACTTTAAATAAGAAATACATAAGGGGGAGTGGTTTAAGGGGTGTTTATGATAACTACATGGGCATGAGGACGCCGAACAGAATTTTCTACTAACGACAGAAAGTTAGCTTCATTACTTCTTTTCCAAAGACCTTTTCTTTCTCCAATTATTTCCTTATTTCACCATTCGCTATGGAAAAAACAAGTACCCTCCTAATCACCCCCCTAGGAGGTTGGGGTGCAAAAACCCGTACAGATAAAGAGTCCATTATTCGCTCTTTTTTTATCTGCATTACTTCCCGGTCTTGGACAACTCTATAACGGACATACAGGGGTTGGTATTCTCTATATAATAATTGCGCTGTTATCTATTCCTCTCGCTTTCATATTCATAGGATTTGTTACCTACGCTGCCGTCTGTTTTATAGCTGTTATTACCGCATACACCGGAGCTCAAAGGATAAACAGTCTCTTTATGGCTCAAATGCATAATCAGAAGCCAGAGAAGCTGGATTAGATGTAGAAAGGCTTTTTTGGAGGGAGAAAAGGGTGGGTATACGAGGCAAAAAAAGGCTTATTACCTGGGGATACGTTATTGGGTCAACTATAATTTTGGTAATCATTGCCCCTGCCTCTGGAAGCGGAGGTGCCTCGGCATTCTTTGGTTTTCTCATTATTATCAACCTCATAGCTTCCTACTGGATCACACGCGCCCTCCATAAATCCTTTATAGCTGTAGCCCAATGTTCTCACTGCGGGACCATGTTGGACCTCTACGGCAAATGGAAATGCGGTTGTGGGTATGTAGCCTCACGCCATGCATTCGATAAGTGCAACAACTGTAAAGGCTCTTTTGGATATATCCCATGTCCAAAGTGTGAGGTGGCAATTGACATCTGAGAAAGAGATAGACGTAGCGGGGAGAAAACTTGTAAAAACAGAACACCTCCCTCTTAGAAAAGTAGAGGAATCATATTCTCCGCAACAAAGATTTGAGATAAAAAAGGTATCACAGGCTAAGGAATTAAAGCTCGAAGCAGAGATGGCACGGGGAATGGGAGGACATATTGTCTTTAACGACTTCGTATCATTAGAGCCGCCATTCTCAAAATATAATTACGGAGAGCTTGCCCCCGCAGATCTCTATCTCATGGGTATAGAAAAACCCTTTGAGTCAAGTCCATTCCATAGATGGCTCAATCGAAATAGAGAATACATAAATCCGTTTACTCCTGACTATTACATCCCCGAGGGTGAGGAGAAATATATACGAATTCTTCGCTCAAAAGATGAAGAAGTAAACCCTGCTATATCTATTCAATTCCTTCTTTCCTTAAGAGAAGTATTTCATCCGGCAAGCTTTGAAATTGTAGGGTCCCACGAGAAAATCTCAACGCAATTCTGTTGCCGGTCTCCGCACTTCAAGCACCTAATGGGTCAGCTCCTCACACACTTCCCATATACCGAGTTCGTAGAATCAAGCGACCTTCTATCTGATATTATTCCTCAATCTAATAAGGATACGGAAGAGAATACAAACGGATACATCATACGGGAATACGTTCTTTCAAATACCCATTTCTGTGCTTTAAAGATCTTCTCAAATTTCAATACAGACCCTCTCGGTGTAGTTATGGGAGCTTTCGAAGACCTTGGGGAGGATGAATTCGGAGTTCTTCAGGTTACCTTGGTCCCTGTAAAGCACAACTGGGCGCTAAACATACTTACCGCTGCACGAGATGAATTTAACCCGTCACTCCCCTCTATAACCGAGCCGAATATACTTGAGATGGCAAAGCAGAAGACTAAATCTCCCCTCTTTGCTATCTGCTTAAACGTGATTGCCTCTCATGAACATATAGCCCAAAGACTCGAAGGATTTCTCAATCAGTTCTCTACCACGTTCCAGAGATTTACAATGTTTCCGGGGGATGGATTGTATGCACCAGGCGAACTCCTTAGTTGTGTTCTCAACCGTGCAAGCTTCAGATTCGGCATGCTCCTTAATGCAGAAGAGCTTGCCTCCATGGTGCATCTGCCGTCACCATCCATTCATTCCGAGAAACTCGAAGAGGTAACAACCCGAACAAAGGCATGTCCTGTTATTGCACTAGGCCATAAGCTCATTCTTGGGGAGAACATTCACCGGGGCGAGAAAAAGATAGTAACCTTAAACCCTGAATACAGAACTAAACACATGTATGTAATTGGCGCATCCGGGACAGGAAAAACCAACCTTATTCTCAATATGATTGTGCAAGACATTCACAACGGAGAGGGACTAGCTGTGCTCGACCCGCACGGAGATTTGATTGACCAGCAGATTCTTCCAAGAATACCGGAAGATAGATTTCAAGACGTGATACTCTTTGACCCCTCAGATGAGGAGTACCCCGTAGGCTTTAATATCCTGTATGCACATAGTGAGCATGAAAAGACCCTCCTGGCATCAGACCTCGCATCGATATTTCGGAGGTTTTCTACAAGCTGGGGAGATCAGATGAACTCTGTTCTTTCAAATGCAATTCTCGCATTCCTTGAGAGTCCAAAAGGTGGAACGTTACGAGACCTGAGAAGATTTCTAGTGGATGAGGATTATAGAGAAGAGTATCTTGATACCGTAACGGATGAAGAGATAGTGTTTTACTGGAGAAGAGAATTTCCTCTTCTTCCCGGAAGACCGGAGGGAGCTGTTCTTACACGGCTCGATACATTCCTGAGACCTAAGATCATACGAAACATAGTTTCTCAACGGGAAAACAGGCTTGATTTCAGAAAGATTATGGATGAGGGGAAAATTCTTTTCTGCAAGCTCTCTCACGGAGGGATAGGAGAAGAGAACGCATATACGCTTGGAGCTCTTATCGTCTCAAAGCTCCAGCAGACGGTAATGTCACGACAAGAGATAGAAGAAACCGAGAGGAAGAACTTCTATCTCTACATTGATGAGTTTCAAAACTTCATCACGAAGTCCATGGAGTCCATTCTTTCAGGAGCACGGAAATACAGGCTTGGACTCATATTAGCTCACCAAGACCTTATGCAAATCTGGGGGAAGGACAGAGAGGTAGCTTCATCTGTTATATCAAACCCTATCACACGTGTGTGCTTCAGGCTCGGGGATTTTGATGCAAGAAAACTGTATGAGGGGTTTTCCTCTTTTGACGCAAACGATCTTCAGAACTTAAGTATTGGGGAAGCTGTCGCAAGGATTGATAGGGCGGAGTTTGATTTTAACTTATCTACCTATCCTCCCCCAGAGATGCCTTCGGAAGACATAGCAAAGAAGAGAAAGGAAACAATCCGCAGTATGTCAAGGAATACATATGCAACAACGCGCGAGAGTATAGAAAGAGAGCTTAAAGCAGAGCGGCAAAAGGAAGAACCTATCCCAAAAGACATAGAAGATTTCTACGAAAAGGAATAGGGATATGCAGAAAAGAAGAAGGGCATGGACAGAGAGAATTCCTCACGAAAGGCTTGAGTTAAGCCTAAGGGATATAGAAATATTAAAATCGATCTATACATATCGCTTTTTAACTTCATCGCAGATGACCAAAATGTTTTTTAATTCAAAGAGCTTTGCGGACAGGCGTCTTAGGAAGCTCTACGATCACGGGTTTCTTGACCGGATTCAAAGACCAGTGACCGAGGGTAAAAGCGAGCTTCTCTATGCTCTCTGGACTGAAGGAGCGAGAGTGCTTTCAAGAAAGCTTAAAGTATCCAGAGAAGAGCTTGGATGGTCAAAGAGCAAAAACAGGGTAGGGGGAGAGTTCCTTGAACATGAGCTAGAGTTAATACGGTTCAGATTAGCGCTAGAAGAAGCGTGCAGGAATAATGACGGCTATTCACTTAAGGAGTGGAGTAATAGGGAGGAACTAAAGCTTAAGAAAGGCAACATCTCTTATGGAGAAAAGATACGAGAAAGAGGGAGGAGCATAATTCTAATTCCCGATGCCTATTTTGTTTTACATACGCCTAAGGGGACTGCGCACTTTTTCCTGGAGGTTGACAGGTATACAGAGACAGCTTCTAAAGTGTTTAAGAGGAAGATGAAAGGATATAAGATGTACTTTGAAAGAGGGCTGTTTCGAGACAGGTTTGGCGGAAAAAATTTCAGGGTTCTCACAGTAACTACTAATAATACGAGACTTCAATCTATCATGAAAGTCACAAGAAAGTTGGGGTTTGGGATCATGTATTGGTTTACTACCTCAGATGTGATTACTCCTGAGGAAATCCTGAGAGAAATATGGGTAAGGGCTGACTCTCGCGTTGAATTAATGGCAATTTAGGTGGCGATGCATTGAGAACAAGACAGAAGACAATGAACAAATTTAAATATACCTAAGACATTCGGATATTTGACATCGTTTCCAAATGGGATGTTTCTGAAGAGAGGCCCATATGGATCATGATTTTTATGTTGACGAACTAAATTATAAGAAATTATCAAGACAATAATTATTTAGTGGAGTAGTAAAAATGGTATTTCTGAACGCCATAATATTAATCAATAAAATAATTTGATCATAAGAATAAATGGAGGATCGATAGAAATGAAAATAGAAATTGAACTTGGAAAAATTAATTTTAAAGAATGGTTTTATTCGAAGTATAAAATGTTTTTACTGCTTTTATTTTTATTTTTGTTTTCTTTTGCTAGTTATTACTATGCAAAGTATTCATACGAAGGCGCTGAAGATTTGGCTGACAAAATAGTAAGTAATATTAATAATTCCCAGAATGATAAGGAAAAGAGAAAAATACTAATGAATGAAATTGGAAATGCACAAGCGAGAACTCATAAGCAAGAAATTGCACGTCATTTAGCATTAGCATTTATTATAGCTGCAATTGTAATAATATTTGTTGAACTGCCTTCTGAGTGGAGAAACTATAAAATAATAATTGAGTATGCAAACTTAATATCCAACTCGGTGTGGAAAGCAATCTCTAATAGGTCAATTACATCTCCTATTACAGAAGAACTAGATGCAATTATTAAAATGGACGTCATCAGACGAGAGTTTAAACATAAAATAACTTTTATAATAGAAGGCTATTCAGATCTGCCGGATAATCATATGATAGTAAGATCTGAAGTGGAATATCTCATATATAATTTAACTGGCAAAAAGGACCATCCATATGTAATAAGATCCGATGCGTCTAATCTTATGTATCCTCAATTAATTAAAGTACTTAAAGATGGAAAAACTTATTTTCTTCCGGGGCATATTGGATTAGCTATAGATAACATAGAAAAAAATCTGAACGAAATTTTTAAAAGTAAAGACCCGGATAGAAGGAATCTGGAACATGTTATGAAACTTCCGGAAGAAAAAGATAAGCCCCGTAAGATTCAAATAATTAAGGAAGATATATTAAAATATCCAAATGACTTTGACCTCTGGGTACTCTATGAATTAACGGAAGACCTGACAATAAATCTAGAAAATCAAGTATCTGGCTTAGTTTCATCAGATCATGTTACTATGAAATTGAACCACAGAAGGGGAAAGGAATTTACTAAAACATTGTTTAAAAACGAATGGACATTTAAAGGAGGTTTATTACCAGGACAAAGTTACTATGCTAGTTGGAATAAACCTAATCTTCCATAAGCGATTTCAATTTCACCGTATACCAACCCTGTGAAGGACGTGAAGCGTGAATAGTATTCCAAAGTAAAAAGGAGGACGCTAGTGTCCTCCATGGCCTCCTCTATTATACCCACGTAGAGTAATATTCAAGATTGTCATAGCTCTCAACAAGTAGAAACTAATATTAATTTGAGCGACTTCGACCCCTCATCGTTCAATTCCAATACTGTAAGGTGCTTATTTTAAAGTATATTGTAATAAATATTTTGTCAATATTACACTTGTGTGATCCTCTACAATATTTAAGGTATGATTAATAAATGCTATGAAACATAGGCATTATAGAACTAACTCAGATAATAAGACAATCTTATAAACAATCCGACTTATAGTCTAATTAATTTGAATTTTCGCATAGGTCACGTATATTAAAACAGTTCATTAAATCCATATATAGGAGGTGTTTTAAAAAAAACAGGAGTACGCAATAAGTTTGCGGGGAGGTGATATAGGACTTTATGCAAGAGCCGTTTATTGATATTGTTGACCTTGCAAAGTTTTTAAAATTGAAAAAGCAAACCGCATATCACATTGTAGCCACCCTGAACATCCCTCACTATAGGGTCGGCAGGTTAATTCGATTCAAGCTGAGTGAGGTTGAAGAATGGATGAAATCGAAGAAGTCGGAGCAAGTAAACGTGCCGTACGGTAAAATAGAATGCATGTAACCGCATTATTAAAAGATTTATTTGACGAACAAACACACAAGTAAAAAGCAATCAAAATAACAACAAGGGGCTACCTAGTAGCCCCTCTTTTTTATTAAAGAATAGCAAAAGATTCATTCAAAATTATGCCTTACATACAAAATTCATTGACCAAATAGAATAGGTATAAACCCTCTTTTAAAGCAAGCTATATCACACTCAATGGGCTTGTTAAGTTATGCACATCGTTTTATGTGACCTAGTACAGAAAAGTGTTTACAAGATGTGACTTAAAGAAGTAAGAGTCATGGTCTTCCGATTAAGATAGATTTAGCGAAAAAATCTTAACATTAGGAGGAATAACCATGACTCAACAACAGTATATCATATCAAGAAAGCTCAATATCCTTGAACTCGGGCAAGTGCTCGGGAACATCTCAGAAGCGTGTCGGAGGCTCGGAGTAAGCCGACAGCACTACTACGACATAAAGCAGGCAATCGAAGAGGACGGTCTTGAGGGTCTTTTGGAGAAATCACGGAGGGTCCCCCGTATAGGGAACAGAGTAGCCCCTGAGATAGAGCAGAAGCTTTTGGAATACTCTTTGGAGTTTCCTACTCATGGGCAGGTCAGGGCCGCCAATGAGCTCAAACGGCAGGGGATTCAGATAAGTGCCGGGGGAGTAAGAAGCGTGTGGCTCCGTCACAATCTTCAGACAAAATCCCTTCGTTTAAAACGGCTTGAGGTGTGGGCAGCCGAGAACACAGGGGTTCTGAGCGAGTCTCAGATTCAGGCACTCGAAGCTGCCAAAGAAGAGGAAGAAGCCCATGGGGAAATAGAGAGTCACCATCCGGGATACCTCGTTGCCCAGGACACCTGTTATATGGGCTACATAAAAGGTATAGGTCGTCTTTACCAGCAGACCTTGATAGATACTTATTCCAACGTCGGATTTGCAAAGGTATATCTGGAGAAGACCTCTCTTACTGCCGCCGATTTTATGAACGACAAGGTGCTGCCGTTCTTCGACAAAGAGGGGGTAAGTGTGCTCAGGGTATTAACAGACAGGGGCACTGAGTACTGCGGCAGAGCTGAGACACACCCCTATGAGCTTTACCTGCACCTCAACGACATTGAGCATACGAAGACGAAGCCCAGGAGTCCCAAGACCAACGGAGCCGTGGAGAGACTCAATCAAACGATAAAGACCGAGTTCTACGAGGTGTCGTTCCGCAAGAAGCTTTATAGGAGCCTTGAGGAGATTCAGGCTGATCTGGATGGGTTTATGGATTATTACAACCACGAGCGCACGAATCAAGGTAAGTACTGTCAGGGAAGGACTCCCTATGAAACCTTTACGGATGGTCTAGAATTATATCAGCAGTACGTCTTTGAAAATCCCATTGAGACAGAGGAGGTGATACAGTAAAATAGGAAATTAAGAATGCTTACCGGAAGACCCGCTGTAAGCGCTTTTACCGTTCAGGACATTTTATGGGAATACGTATTTAATGATCGGGGTTTCTCTTCCCACCAGACGCAATGTGTATCGACATGCTCTTTACTTAGCAATAATAAAGTTAATATAAAATAGATCATTTTCCTTTCTAAACATTTTCTAAGAACCATCCATAATTCCTGACACAACACAGAATCAACATACTATACAGAATAGATGGAAATCTTTTATTTTTAGCAAATTATAAGGATTTCAACAATGTCGCGAAGTTACGAAAATCCCTCTATTTGGACTGCTTTCTGTCTTTTGAGTGAGGGTCATTTATCAGTTTCCGATTTTATATTCGGCGATAAACACTGTATCTGAAACTGAATTGTCAAAATACTTTTCTCTTATCTTCTTATATTCATGATTGCTGAAGAAAGTATTTTTTGCCTCAGTGCTTGGGAAGTAAATTGTAAATACCCTATTTATGTCATGAGACACTTGGCTTTTAAGAGTTTTTGCAACTACGAAGTCATATCTAAAGCCCCCACCGATCTTTTCTAGAAGCGGATACATTGCTTTTCTGTAGTCTTGGTAGCCTTGTTCGTTTTTTACATTCAATCCAACTAAAATTTCAATCATGGAACAGCCTCCTGTCTATTTACGAAAGAATTTCATCATATAAAAGTTTGATAATGAAATCTGTAAAAAGATGCGTGGCATGAAAGGAATGGGGGGGGGAATTTTTATAACTATCTGAGAGCATTAGATATTTCCTTGTTGTGCTTAAATATCCCGTTCAAAATCTAATTAAACGCGGTGGATATTTTTTTTGACAACTAAAAAAAATACTTGACAATCTGTCTACTAGTAGATAGATTATGTATCATGAGCAATGAAATGTCTGAAAAAATATTAGACGTCGCACAGGATTTTATAATGGAAAGAGGTTATAAGGCTTTCAGCTATAAAGACCTATCCAAGGAAATAGGAATTAAGACTTCGAGCATCCATTATTATTTTCCAAGCAAAGGTGATCTTGGTAAAACCTTAACAGAGAGATTTATCCAAAATGTTAGAGAATCGTTAGAACTGATCGATTCAACTACCGAGAACCCAAAAGAGAAGATCAAAAAATACATACAAGTTTTTCATGAAAACTTAAAAGCAGGAGATAGAGTTTGTTTTTGTGCCATGTTAGCTTCTGACTACGCAAATCTACCTGAAGAAGTGCAAAAAGAGGTTATAAACCTTATTCAATTACACGAGAGATGGCTGACTAAAGTCCTGGAATCAGGAATAAGAAATAAGGTTTTTAAATTTAAGGGAAAACCCGAGGACAAAGCTAAGTCGATTTTTTCAGCCCTTGAAGGTTCAACAATTTCCTCTAGAGCTTTTGCAGATTCAGAAAGAATAAAATTAGCGGAAGATATGATACTGAATAGTATTACATAAAAAATTTTAAGGATTATATCTATCTAGTAATAGGTAGATATAAAACAGATACATTTACAGGAGGCATTAAAATGAAGGCAACAGTAATTAGGGAATTTGGTGATGCAAATGTACTAAAGTATGAGGACATTGATACACCAAACCCCAGAGAAGGACATGTATTGGTAAAGGTTTTAGCAAGCGGTGTTAATAGATTGGATCACTATATTCGCGAAGGGTCAATAACGCCGGAGCTGAAGTTCCCGCATATTTTGGGTGCCGACGCGTCTGGAGAGGTTGCGGATATAGGTCTGGGAGTGTCCGGCTTTAGTATCGGTGAAAGGGTGATACTGGTTCCGGGATACCCCACTAATGTAAACGAACTAGAAATAAGGCCAACAATTGCTGCTCCAAGCTTTGCACTTCCGGGTTTACATATTTCGGGAACATATGCTCAATACATTGAAGTTCCAGCATATGCATTAATTAAAGATGATACTGATCTTGAGCCTGAAGAAGTGGCAACGCTCCCCGTTGTTTTGGGTACAGCTGTGCATGCTGTCAAGAAAATAGGCGAGGTAAAGAAAGGAGACAATGTTTTGGTTCAATCGGGAGCATCGGGTTCTGGAAGCATGCAGATTCAAGTTGCAAAAGCTTTAGGAGCTAAAGTTGCTAGTACAATCAGAAAGGAAAATAAATATGACTTTGTTAAAAAAGCAGGTGCAGATTTAATAATAAACGTCAACGAAGATGATTTTGTTGAGAAAGTAAAAGAGTGGACAGACGGAAACGGAGCTGATGTTGTTATTGATAACCTAGGTGGTGACATATTGGCTAGAAGTATTGAAGCTGTAAAACCAGCTGGAGTAATAGTTGCATATGGTTTTGCTGCGGGGCCCGAGGTTAAGTTCGATATAAGAAGCCTATTCTTTTTCGAAAAGAAACTGCGCGGCACGATGGCCAGTGATAAGGAAGATTTAGTCTATGGACTGGAGCTTATTAGAGAAAGAAAGATTAAACCGTTGCTGGATCAAGCTATACCTTTAAAAAATGCATCAAAAGCACACAGATTAATTTCAGAAAATAGGATCAGTGGTAATATTGTGTTACTACCTTGGGCAGCGTGATCTTGCGCGTGTTAGCGAGTATGATCTGAGTAGTTGATAGAGCAGGCCAATAATAAATTCCATTCCCAGTGAAAACAACAATTTATGAGGATTCGTAACATTGGTCTTCACTCAACCGTAGCTTAAGAAGGCCAACATTTAGATGGTTAAAAATGCCATTCGGTGATTTTTCAATTATGAAAAAAGTTTGACGCATCCTTTTTGGAATTGTAACCATCTAACGTATTAAGTAGTTGCAATTGCAACTACTTAATACAAGCATGGAGGTAGCAAATATGAAACGTATTACAAGAGAGGAGTTAAAGGATCAGTTGGATAACGGAAGAAGTATGACGCTCGTAGAGGCTCTGCCTGAGAAGTACTGGAGGAAAGCTCATCTGCCGGGCGCGTTACAGATCGATTATACCGAGATTGAAGAAAAGGCGGATAGGTTCCTGCCGGATAAGGAATCGAAGATTGTTGTTTACTGTGCGAATACAGAGTGTCAGAACTCAACGAAAGCGGCACAAATTTTGGAGTCGCTAGGATACAATGAAGTTTACGAGTACGTCGAAGGTAAGCAGGATTGGGCAGATGCGGGGTTTCCGCTTGTATCCAGAAATGGGAATTGATCTTGGGGGGCTATTCTCGAAGGAGTAGCCCCCCTTATTGAAATAGTAGAAATATCAACATGCGTGGAGGCATTAATATGAATAATTTCTCAAGAAACGATAGTGATAAAGCCAGTACATGGGTCAACGCGGAAGAGGGTAAAACAAGCAATTATCCCACTCTTTATAAAACCGTCAAGATAGATGATCTCGATATATTCTATCGAGAGGCCGGGCCTAGAGATGCTCCGACTATTATACTCCTTCACGGTTTCCCCACATCATCACATATGTTTAGGAATCTAATTCCTGAACTTTCCCATAAATACCATCTTATAGCCCCTGATTATCCGGGATATGGTTACAGCTCCATGCCGACAGTTAATGAATTTGACTATACCTTCGACAATCTGGCCGCAATAGTTGAAAAATTCATCAGTAAAATCGGTATAGAAAAACATAGCCTTTATTTTCAGGATTATGGTGCCCCAGTGGGATTTCGTATTGCTGTGAAGAACCCCGATAAAGTTGAGGCACTGATTATTCAAAATGGCAATGCATACGATGAAGGTCTCCGTGATTTCTGGATTCCCCTCAAGACTTATTGGAAAGAAAGGACTCCGGCTAATGCAGAGCCGCTCAAGGGGTTTTTAACCCTGGATGCGACGAAGTGGCAATTCACGCATGGAGTTCGAAACGTTGAAACAATCAGTCCCGAGAATTGGGGTCACGTCCAACCGCTGCTAGACCGTCCGGGCAATCAGGAAATACAACTGCAGCTATTCTATAGTTATGGTTCTAATCCACCGTTGTATCCCTCGTGGCAAGCCTACTTGAGAGAGCATCAGCCCCCGACTCTGATAGTATGGGGCAAAAACGATCAGATTTTCCCGGCTGAAGGAGCGCACCCCTATAAACGTGACTTAAAAAATATCGATTTCCATTTGATTGATACGGGTCACTTCGCCCTGGAAGAGGATTTAAATGTGATAGTGCGTCATATTAAAAGCTTTATGATAAAAAACAAGTTCAAATAAATAAGGAGGTAACACAAATGAAGAAGCTATTTACATTAGCGGCTTTAGGACTTGCGTTTTACATGTCCTCTGCTTCTTTCGCCCAAGATGATCTTAACGTCTTTGGTGTTCAGCTTCCCATTGAGAAAAAAGAGGTTAAGAACCAAATAAATGGTGATTACATATCCTCGAATTCAAAGGGAACATACAATGTTTTTGGCGTTCAGCTTCCGTTAGTTAAGAGAAATGCAGCTGACACTGAAACTTTGTATATGGCTGGCAAAGAATCAGATGATGACAAAGACTACATCTTGGTCTTTGGCGTTAAAGTTCCTGTAATGAGGAGCTAAGGAATTTACCTACGCTTATGGGTGTGCATTAATTACATACCCATAAGCGTAAATTTCAAAATGGATACAAATAGAGGTTTTTATTATGAATAAGTTGCATGAGCATTTAGCTCTCATCGTTGGGGGTTCCACAGGTATTGGGAAACAAACGGCCAAGCGACTCATCGGGCGAGGCGTGGAAACTATACTGCTATCTCATAATGATGATCGGCTTAAATTAGCAAAGGAAGAATTAAATGTGAACGGTAAAGTTCAAACTGTATGTGTTGATCTGTACAATGAAGATCAAGTTGAAATATTTATTAATCGGATAAAACAAGAACAGAAGCATATTAAATATCTGATTAACTCTGCGGGTACTTTTAAGCCAACACCCTTTTTAGAACACACGAAATCCGATTACGACAAGTATCTCGACCTGAACAAGAGTATTTTCTTCATAACACAAGCAGTAGCAGAAAACATGAAAAAGAATGGCGGTGGTGCCATTATAAACATAGGGTCGATGTGGGCAAAACAGTCTATAAAGGCAACTCCGTCATCGGCATACTCAATGGCAAAAGCCGGTCTGCACTCATTTACTCAGCATTTGGCTATGGAGCTTTCAGAATATAACATCCGAGCAAACGCAGTTTCTCCTGCAGTTGTAGCCACACCAATTTATGAAGGGTTCATCGAGCCCGATAAAATTGAGGAGACACTAGTGGGTTTCAATGACTTTCACCCTATTGGAAGGGTAGGAGACGTTGACGACGTAGCCGCTGTCATCGATTTTCTGCTTTCCGATGAAGCAAGTTGGGTGACAGGGGCAGTCTGGGATGTTGACGGTGGAGTAATGGCCGGTCGAAACTAATACTTTTATTAACTCGAAACGGGTTTATGGGATAAGTTATGTTAAGATTAACAACAATTCAGATGAATAAATTAATGCTTACTATAAATTAAATATAAAAGGGAAATGCTATGGAATCAAAACCACCGTTACCGCCATTTACGATTGAGACTGCAAAAGCGAAAGTACAAGCAGCTGAGGATTTATGGAACACACGTAATCCGGAGAGAGTCGCTCTAGCGTATACCGAAGATTCGCATTGGCGCAATAGAGCGGAGTTTCTTAACGGTCGTGATCAAATAAGAGCCTTTCTTAAGAGAAAATGGGAGAAAGAGCTGGACTACGTACTGAGAAAGGAGCTATGGAGTTTTACTGAAAACCGAATTTCTGTCCGCTTTGAATATGAGTGGCATGACGATTCGGGTTTTTGGTACCGTTCACACGGCATCGAACTATGGGAATTCGCAGATAATGGATTAATGAGAATTCGCCAGGCTAGCATAAACGACATTCCTATAAAGGAGTCCGAACGTCGTTACCGACATAATAAACACGATCGTTGAGATCACGTATATAAATTTAATTCCCCAGGAACTTGCTTAGTACTTACATTCCCCGATTGATCCGGGCTTACACTGCATTCCATTAACCCAGTAGCTATTATCAAAAACAGCGCCGTCCAGCTTCGCTCCCCCTATCAACGATTTTGTCAGAAAGGCGGAAATAACTGTAGCGCCTTCAAAATTAGTTCCCTGCAGATTTACACCTAAAAGCGAAGCTCCGGTAAGATTAGCCTCGGAAAGATTAGCACCTTCAAGATTAGCTTGTCTTAAATTAGCGCCTGAGAGGTTAGCCTTGCTTAAATCCTCACCTTTCAGGTAAGCGCCTACCTTATTACAGCCGTGCCAGTCCACACCGGGGCTTGGAGGGTCGTCACATTCTGCATATGCCATTTGTGAAATTAACAGAATAAATAAAACAAATAGAAATGCTCTATATAAGTTACGCAGTATAGATCTGTTCATTGAATCACCCTGATTATATATATTTATCAAAAAGTACTTGAAGTCAACACAATAATAAGAGCGAACATTGCTCTAGTGAATTTTATTATCAGGCCCCATTACAGACCTGACGCTACCCTCCAGGATTTCAGTCATTTCATAATCGGGGTACAATTCTTTCATTCTTTTTACGGCTTCGTCAAAACTGTTTGAGTCTTTAAGGGTATTCCTGAAATTCAATATATATCTTTCAGCTTCGTCTAGGATATCAACTGTCCCAACCGGCCCGTGCCCGGGATAAATATAAGAAATTGGACCGATAGAACGAATAATCCTGAGTTGCTCAAGCCACTTATCAAGGTTGTTCTCACCCAACCACATGTGCACGCCGTTACTAGCCAGATCACCTACGAATAGCATTTCTAGTGATGGGATATATAAGACCGTATTCTCAATGCTCTCGCCGTTTGTGAAAGTTTTAAATACAACATCACGATCTTCAAACTTAAAGCTATTCCCTTCCAAAACGGTTAATCTCCCAAAAATCGGAGGCTCCTCTTTGTCACCCTGCCAATACTTCATTGTATTCTTAACATAATCAATTGTACGAAGACCTCCTGTGATTTCGGTATCCCCATACTTAACACCCAAAACTTCAAGACCATAGTAATGGTCAGGATGTGGATGAGTAATTATTATCTTTGATAATTTTTTTCCTGTGGTATTGATTAGGTCTACGAGTTTTTCAGCCTCTTTGGAGGAAAATTGTGCATCAATCAGAATAGCCTCATTCTTTCCCATTATTAAATGGGAATTGCTCATAAAGCCCTCAGGAGATGCTTTATAAGTAATGACGGATAGGGAAGACTTTGAATCAGTTGGAGCTGACAAAGCTATATTTAAAAAGAAAAAAGTGAAAAAAATAAAACAAATGTATAAGTAGATCGTCATGACAATTTATAAAATTAGCTGAAACATCTATACTAAATTTGAAACACCTATACAGCCGTTAGAATCTAAAGGCGAAGTAATGCGCGGATAAAGAATAAATTGGGTACAGCTATACTGCAAAGCTAAATTTAGTTACGCAGTTAAACTGCGCGACTATGAACTTGCCGGTAATTGGCTAATCCATCAGTGAGGGACGTTGTGGCCGAGCGCATCTGACAGTACGACGGTGTCCGTGTATTGCTGGAGCCTCGTTAACATGCCGTCATCAACTGTCCACACATGCGCGAAGGACGGCATGACGTCTGAGTTTGCGCCTTTGGCCCTTGTCTTATAGTGTCCAAGTACGATTATTTTATCCCCGGCGTCTATATACTCATCAGGGTGATCGTTCCAGAATTCAAAATGTTGCATCACTTTTCCGAAGAAGTCCTCCATTGCCGAGCCAAGCCCGTTATACTCTCCGCCGTAGGGAAAACCACCTATGATCTCCCATTTAATCTCGGAGTGCAGCACACTGGGAAGTGCGCTCGGGTCTGAATTTATAAGGCTGTAAAACTCTTTTACCGTTTCCATCGCTGTTCTGCTCATGTATATCTCCTTAACATATATTTATGTCTATAGTAAAATTTAAAAAAACTTAATGTGTCTAGTATAAATTTATTCCTTTAAAACCGGATAACCTTGCACGTACACCCAATCGGTCTGCTTAGCAGGAACATGGCAGCCGAGGCAGTCTATTTTATAGTCAGTAGCAACATTTTTGGAAGGATCATTCGCATAGTATAGAGCCCAGCCCCAACCGTCACCCCATAAAGGATTATCCGGGTATCTCCCCTTTGCATCTTTTATCATAACAAACCAGAGAACTTCGTCTTTGGCATGAATTACGTTTGGTCCTGTAGTCATTGCTTCAGATTTAGTTGATCTTACTTCTTTTACGAGAACTGCTCCATCAGGAAATTTCCCACCACTCTTTTTGTACTCTTCCACAACACCCGGCTGAGTATATACAATGTGCATACCATCATCTTTTTTATCCGGCAGAGTCCATGAGCCGAGAAAAGTCCAATTTTCTTTAAAATCAGTAAGACGAGTAATTTTCCCATCTTTGTCCACGTAGGGGGAAAACGACTCGTCCTCTTCCGTTTCGACAAAATGAACGGCAACAATTAACGATGCAAATATGGCTGCCACTGTAACAATAGTTAATTTGAGTTTCATCATAGTTACCGCTTATCTCCTTCTATTTGGGTTTTGCTGCTCTGAGCACGGGATAAAATTGTGTAAAAACCCAATCTTCCGCTGCATTAGCTTCATGACACGCATTGCAAGCTGCAGTCGGCTGCAGTTTTGCACTTGATGGATAGGGCGGCGCCTCGTGACTAAATGTAAAATAGGCCCAATTCCCCGGCTCATCCGGATAGCGTTTAGAATCCTTATATGCGGCTTCCAACCCTATGAAGTCTCCCTGGAAAAACCCGTTACCGCTGGCAGCTTTGGTTGCCCCAACGCTCACTAGCTCCTTAATCAATAACGTGCCATCAGGGAATTTACCTGTTTTTGTGTAACTCTCGTAGCTGGCCGGATCGATGTATACATTATGAAATTCTGGAAATGGCGCTTCAGGTGGATTGAGCGAATTTGGAGTAAGCGGAGTTCCCACATACATCCATTTTCTCCAAACAAAGTTCTCCGGTTGAATCAAATTCCCTTCTTTATCGAATTTCGCATGTTCTTTCGATTCGGCTTGGGGAATCGAAAATCCCATCATAACAATGAAAAGAATCATAACCATATAAGTAAACGATCTCCATGACCCGTAGTGCGAAATAAATTTAATCATGTAACACCTCCTTAAATTTATTGTAATTACTGTTAGTTATGTGACAGCCATATTCTTTAATAAATTTATCTTCCTATGTTAAATCTATGATTGATTGACCCGTTAGCAGCAACCCAAAATATTTAGCATCCCTAATCATTTCGATATTATCACAGAGTTGAAGTCGTATCAATATGTATAACAGATAGATTATTCTGTCTGGTTGGGAATAGCTTCGCCAGATTTTCATGACAATGCGGACATATGAACAGGTTTATAGAAACCATGATCATGCTGCCGCCTGTGTGACCGCACGCCCAGCAGCGAAAGGCTTCAAGAGGCCTTATATCCTGCTCTGCTTGCTCACTCCGGTGATACCCGTCATACAATGACTGAAACGTCGTGTTATGGTCCAATACGCGGCTCAAGGCATACTCGTTGCGCTTTCTCTCGTAGTACTCTTCATCAATATACATATACATGAGCATCCGGGGACCCGCGTGGAGAGAGAATGGATTGAACGCCTCTCTTATTTCCTCGATAGTAGAAGTTTCATTCTTCTGTTTCATTCTGGCACCTCTATTGCAATGTAATTAACTCGATTAATTCCCTTAATTGTATAAATTATCGGAGAGCCTATCTCTTAGAAACATTCTTGCTCTACGAACCCTGGATTTAACCGCAGGTAGAGTCAGTCCCAAAATATTTCCAATTTCAGCATTGGTAAGTCCTTCTATATGACTAAGATGAAACGCGACTCTATGTAATTCAGGCAACTCGCTGATTGCTTTTTCTATCTTATCCATCTCCTCTCTTCTCATTACTACATCTTCCGGGACGCAGCTCCAATCTTGTAGTACAACCCCTTCCAGGTATCCGTTATTATCATACGTTTCAAAATCGTCCAGGCTCAATTCCCGCTGGTATTTCTTTTGTCTTTTCAAGAACATAAAACTCGCATTTACAGCAACTCTATAAAGCCAGGTAGAGAATTTTGACTGTTGACGGAAGGTTTGTAGTTTTTCCACCAGTGTTAGGAAGACATCCTGAAGAACATCGTCAGCGTTACGCATATCATGTGTGATTCTGAACGCAAGCCTGTGTAGCTTCCACCCATAGCGATCAACAATTTCATTAAAAGCAGATTCATCTTCGTTATCGATATAGAGACTGATAATTTCCTCATCAGCCATCTCTTTATAATTTATTTCAAAACCATCTGAGTATGCCTTGTCTGATGATTCGTATAGTGAGGTTTCATCGTTACTAATCGAGTCATAGTTGTAAGCTAATTCTTGGTTATGTTGTAGTGAATTTATCAAGCTATTGTTACTCATTTTATATCTCCTTTCATAACCGATATCAGATTTTCTAGAAGCTTTTCTATGAATATTGGACAATTAACAATCTGCAATTTTTCGTCATTAATGCTTTCCAACATTGTCACTCCATCGCGGTCAATAAAAGAAAGGCCAGAGAAATCCAATATCACGGTCTTATTTTTTTTGTCCTTATAGTTCAGACACTCCTTTTTTAAAGTAGATACACATGTTCCAATCAATTTCCCATCTAATCTCAATGTCACAGCTTCTGCATCCTGGAATATTAATGTAATTCTTAGCACGTCTAATAACCTCGTTCTTGATTTCAATACTTTTTACGGTTGTATATAGTGCAAGGGCTGTGCCACAAAAAACGTGCAATCAACAGCATGTTTAAGTGACTGGTATGATAGAGTTTTTTAAGACCTTATTCCAACTAGATATAAAATTCTGGATATTAATACTCACGAAATATCGAGGAATAGCGAAATTTCAAGATTACGGGGCTTTTGCTAAAGCAACTTTATTTCCTTTTTTATGCCCAGTTTGTCCATGCGGCTTCTGAGTGTACTGGGATTTATACCCAGTATTTTTGCCGCACCTTTCTCTCCATAAATTTGCCATTTTGTCTTGTTTAATACCTTAATGATATGTTCTCGCTCATTATCTTCCAGGTTCGAAAGTTCATTGTCATTGAAAGATGATTCTAATGATGAATCAAAAAGATTTTTATCTATATTGAGTGTTTCGCCCGTCGAAACGATGACTGCCCTTTCAACTATATTCTCTAATTCCCTGATGTTTCCCGGCCACGAATAGTTCTTCAGAGCTTCTATGTTTTCCTCGCTTATTGACTTTATCGCTTTGCCCAATTTATTTGCATACTTTTGTGTAAAGTACGTCGCAAGGAGGGGGATATCCTCTTTACGTTTCGCCAAGGCTGGAACTACAATAGGAAAAACATTTAAGCGGTAATATAAGTCTGCACGAAATTTTCCTTCTTTTACCGCGCTCTCCAGATCCCTATTAGTCGCAGCTATGACCCGGACGTCCACGTTCCGTGTCTCAATACTACCTACTCTCTCAAACTCCCTCTCCTGAAGCACCCTGAGCAGCTTGGCCTGTGCGTCGAGTGGCAAATCCCCCAGCTCATCCAGAAATATGGTCCCACCGTCAGCGAGTTCGAATTTCCCTATTTTCTTTGTAAGTGCTCCTGTGAACGCCCCCTTTTCATGTCCGAATAATTCGCTTTCAATTAAACCGGAGGGAATCGCGGGGCAGTTTACTTTTACTAATGGCCTATCTCTTCTGGAACTGTTATTATGAATTGCTCTTGCGATTCGCTCCTTGCCTGTTCCGGTCTCTCCTCTGATTAGCACAGTCGAGTCGGTGCCGGCAACCATTTCAACTTGACGCAGAACATCTTTTATAACCTTGCTCTCGCCAACTATCTCTTCGAAGTTATGTTCGAACTTGATTTCTTCCTGAAGATATAAATTCTCTTGCTGTAGTTTGTTTTTTAATCGCTCTACTTCTAAATAAGCCTTCCTGAGTTTTTCTTCTGCTATTTTTTCATTAGTCACATCCCTGAATACAACTACCGCTCCGACCAAATTACCGTATTCCCAAATCGGTGTGCTTACATACTCAACTGGAAAGCTGCTACCGTCCTTTCTCCAAAAGACTTCATTTTTAACCGAGTGTATCTTCCCGTCTTTAAACGCAGCATATATAGGACATTCTGTATTAGGGTAGGGAGTACCATCAGGCTTAGTATGGTGTAAAATCTGGTGTTGAGGTTTGCCGATAAGCTCTTCCAGCTCCCATCCAATCATTTGAGCGGCTGCCGGGTTTACAAAGGTGGTAATTCCGTTTGAGTCAAGCCCATATATGCCTTCCCCGGCCGAGTTTAAGATTAACTCATTTTGCTTTTTTAATTTTTCGATTCGCTCATGAGATTTTGCATTATCAACAGCAAGGGCTATTTGCTTCGAAACCAGCGATAGAAAATCTGTGTCACATTCTTTAAAATCATTAGGCATATAGAATCCCAAGTTTAGGGTTCCTATTATCTTCTCTCGGCTAATAAGTGGTGTGATTATGTAAGAAGCTATTCCTACTTCCTGTAGAAGTTTATCCGTGGTGAACTTCTGTTCTTTAGATAAGTCATTGGCAATGAGTATCCTTTTATTCTCAAAAACCCATCCAACGTGACTGCCCTTTCGTGGTAGTTCTGAACCCGGCGATAACGGAATCTTTTCCCCAAAAGAATGCAACTCTAGTACATCCTTTTCAACCTTATATAAAGATATAGATGAATAATCAAAGGGCAGCTTATCGATTATAGCCTTGGAAATTTTTAGAAGTAAATCGTTCAGTGTGAAGGTAGAAATAATTGAATTATTAATTTCAAGCAAAGTGCGATATCGTGCCTCTGACTCACGTTGAAGAGCGGCTCTTTTACTCTTATTCCGATCTGAGTTAGATTGTTTGGACACAATCCGTTACCCCATTTCTATTATTGTAGAATAATTTGTTGTATAATTGCAACAAGAAACAGGTTGTTAAAAACGGTTTTTAATAATTTGCTGCGTTGCTTTAATACATAAAAAGAGATAGCTCAAGGAGTGTTGAAGCTTCGTCGCTCCTTTCTCTCCTTGAGCTATAATACATTTGATTACAAACTGTGGATGATTAAAGTTGATCCGGGGATTTATCTTTAATCTGTTCCCAGTTCTTATCCGCCTTTGCTATATTGCCGGGAATATCTTCAAACCACATTTTCTGAATGTTTCTATCCAGATTCAGGTAAAGCTTCCCGTCAACTATCTTCCACACCTCGGGGTCTCCTACAAACTTCTTATTTACCGAGACTCCGAATGCGCACCATCCCCCGTAGGCGGGAAGATATTTTTCGGGGTTCTTCTCGAATGCGTTCTTATTCTCCTCATTCGCGAATAAATAGGTTACGCCTTCATAAACCACTAGGTTATTACCGTCTCCCCTTACCGGTTTTCCTTCCGTATGATACGACACGAGGTCATATCCCAAT